>PLKG01000166.1 GCA_003140595.1 Acidimicrobiaceae bacterium
GCCAACTCGATGAAAGGCACCATCGCGGGCGCGACGTCGATACCGGGGGGCGGGACGAGGTAAACGCGGCCGCAGCCGTCGAGTGCCGACGGCCATGTGCTGGCGGCATGCCAGTCGAACAGGACGTCGCTGTTGTGGCGACTGGCGGTGCGTACCTCGACTCCAGCAGAGCGTGCCATCGCGGCGACGCGTGATCCGGTCGTCCCGGTCGCTCCGGTGACGAGCACTCGTAAGTTGCTCATGATGCCTCGGTTGCACCTGCCCGGTCGCTCAGGGCGAGCGGGTTCCAGTACTCGCGATACGACACGACGCGCCCGTCAGCCGCGCGGACGACGGCGACGTAGCGCCTCGGGTACGTCTGGCCGCTCTCGAGCAATCGAAGACCGATCGTCATCTCGGCGACGATGGTCCCGGCGACGTCGGTCTCGTAGACGACCAGGCTGGTGATCGACTCGTAGGCGATGCGTGCCAGCAGCGGCTCGAGATAGCGGCGGAGGTTCTCGCGTCCACGCAGCCGCTCGGGACGGCCGGGCGGGGCGAAGGGGAACTCGACCTCGACATCGTCGCTCAACAGCTCGAGATAACCGTCAAGGTCGCCGTCGCCGAAGCGCTCCAACCCCACCCGGAACAGGTCCGCGGCTTCCGACATTCTGTTCTCCTGTGTTCAGATACGGACTAATGGTCCGGTTATCTCAACACTATACGGACCGACAGTCCAATTGGCAAGGTAGGCTCGAGGACGTGACGCGCCCCCAGCGATCCGACGCAGCACGCAACCGCGCCGCTGTGCTTGCCGCTGCCGACGAACTGTTCGCTACGGCGGCCGCGCCTGCAAGGGTTTCCATGGACGATGTGGCCGCAGGCGCCGGCGTTGGCAAGGGCACCTTGTTCCGCGCCTTCGGCAGCCGGGCCGGCTTGATCCAGGCCTTATGGGCACTTCGGACTGAGCCTCTCCGTCGCGCGATCGAGAGCGGACCGCCGCCGCTCGGCCCGGGGACCGATCCGAGCCAGCGCGTCGCCGCCATTCTCGACGCCATCCTCGTTGTCAAACTCGACAACCGTCATCTCACGCTGGCGTTGGAGGAGCGTTCCGGGAGCGCTAGCCTCTACGAGCAGCCGCAGTACCAGCTCGTGCACCGGCTCCTCAGCGACCTGTTGCGGGACGTCGGCCGCGGCAAGGAAAGCGAGCTGCTCGCGCACCTGCTGCTAGCGGCCGTTCGGGCGGATCTACTCGACCACCTGGCCGGTTCCCGAGGGAGCTCCCGCCGCCAGCTGCGCGCAGGCGTCGCCGCTCTGGTCGATCTCGTCCTGAACGGGTCATCTGGCTGAGACGCGTCACGACAGCGTGCCACGTGCGCGTTTGGGCACGCTTTCACCTCAGCCTCCCAACGCACACACGACCTGGGGACGATGTCCGCCCGGGATCGCGAAGACAACGATCGACTGTCCGCGGCTCGCACGGAGCTGTGAGGGCGATCACGCCACCGTTTCCCGACGGGCAAGCAGTCTCAGATCAGCGGGACCGATGGCCAGGGTTTGAACAACGTTCATTCGGTGCCCGAGCAAGCGGACACAGGGATTAGCGTCTGAACAGCCAGAACGTTGGGGTCAAGACTAAACGGCGGAGGGAGTGGGATTCGAACCCACGGTGCCCTCGCGGACACAACGGTTTTCGAGACCGCCCGATTCGGCCACTCTCGCATCCCTCCGGGAGCGAGGTTAGCCGAGGACGTCGCGGCGGTTTGCGAAGAAGTCCCGTAGGAGCATTCCGGCCGGTCCGGCACTCACGCCGCGGACGACTTCGATCTCGTGGTTGAGGCGGGGGTCCGCGCACAAGTTGAGCAGTGAGCCACAGGCGCCTGCCTTCGGGTCGGCCGCACCGAAAACGAGACGATGGACGCGAGCGAGCACCGCCGCGCCAGCACACATGGGGCAGGGCTCGAGTGTCACCACAAGCGTGGCGTCGTCGAGATGCCACGTGCCGAGGATCTCCGCGGCATCTTGCAGTGCGAGGATCTCGGCGTGAGCCGTCGGGTCCTTGCGTAGCTCGCGTTCGTTGTGGCGTTGCGCGACGAGCTGGTCACCACTGAGCACGACCGCTCCGACGGGCACGTCGTCATGGTCGAGGGCGAGCGCGGCTTCGCTCAGAGCCACGGCCATGGCCTCGGTGTCGGTCACGTTGGGAGCGTAGGTCAGCCTGTCACCGCGGCGCTGTAACAGGTTCGTCAGGAAGCTCGAGCGTTCGAGTGAGCGTGACGGTGTCGAGAAGGCGCCGGTCATGGGTGACGAGCAGCAACGTGCCGTTCCAACTCGCGAGGGCCACCTCGAGCTGCTCGATGGCTGGAAGGTCCAGATGATTGGTCGGCTCGTCGAGCACGAGGCAATTGGTGCGGTTGGCGATGAGCAGAGCCAGCTCCGCTCGCGTGCGTTCGCCCGGAGAGAGCGTTCCGAACGCACGGTTGACCTCACCGGCGCCGAGGGCGAACTTGGCGAGCAACGAGCGTGCTTCACGGGTTTCAAGTCCACTCGCATCGAGAAAGCCGGTAAGGAGCGGTTCGCTCGTGTCAAAGCGCCGCCTGGCTTGGCCGAGCTCGCCGAACACGACCCTCGGACCGATCCATCGCTTGCCGTGATCGAGTGGCATCGTCCCGAGGATCATCGAGAGCAGCGTCGTCTTGCCAGCCCCGTTTCGCCCGAGGATCCCCAGGCGGTCGCCCCATCCGATCTCGAGGTCGATCGGCCCGAGGTGCCAGCCGCCACGCCGGACCACAGCGCCCTCGAGCCGCACCACGATGTCACCGCTTCGGGGCGAAGCCGCCATCTCGAGATGGAGCAGCCAGGGTTCGAAGGGCTTCTCCACCTCAGCGAGGCGTTCGAGGGCGCGTTCGGTCGAGCGGACCTTTGAGGCCTGCTTCTCGGTGCGGTTCAGCCGGAAGTCCCTTTGCGCCTTGTCGTTGTCCCTCTGACCCTTGGCCGCCTTTGAGACGCCCGTGACCGCCCACTGCCGCTGCTGGCGTGCCCGGGCGTCGAGCCGTTCCCGTTCGACGCTGTAGGCGGCGTGAGCCTCCTCAGCGTGGCGTTGCGCGGTTGATCGGGCATCGAGGTAGGCCTGCCAGCCACCCCGGTACAGCGTCAGCCTGTGAAAGCCGGGGTCGATCTCTCCAACCGAGGTCACGACGCGCTCGAGAAATGCCCGGTCGTGAGACACGACGACGAGTCCGCCACCGCGGCGGTCCAAGAAGTCCTCGAGACTTTCGAGGCCGTCGAAGTCGAGGTCGTTGGTGGGCTCGTCCAACAACACGATGTCGAAGTGGGACAACAGCAGTGCCGCCAGGGCGGCCCTCGCCGCTTGACCCCCGGAGAGCTGCGACATGCCGAGAGTCAGCAGTGACATCGGGAGGGCGAGGTCATCACAGACTGTCGCAGCCCGCGCTTCGAGGTCCGGACCGCCGAGCGCGAGGTACCGTTCGAGCGCGGCCCCGTAGCGGGTGTCGGCTCCCTGCTCGCCATCGGCCAGCTCGCCAGCCGCCCGGTCAAGAGCGTTTTGTGCCTCGGCGACTCCTGTTCGCCTCGCGAGGTACCCGGCGAGCGTCTCTCCTTCGACCGTCTCGCGCTCTTGAGCCAGATAGCCCACGGTCGCGGTCAGGGGCAGGAGCGTCACGCGACCTTTGTCGGGTTGGTCGAGTCCCGCCAGGATCCGCAGCAGCGTGGTCTTGCCGACGCCGTTGGGTCCGAGGACGCCCAGTCTCGTCTCGGCGCTGACCGAAACGCTCACCGTCTCAAGGACCGTTTGCACACCTTGGTACTTGGTCACGCCTCGGGCGATCAGCGTCGCCGTGCCGCTTGTCGGTGCGTTGCGAGTGTTGAGGGCGTTGCGGGCGTTCGGCATGTTGATCCCCAAGTTGAGACAGATGGTGGGCGAGGCTCGGAATGGGGATCAAATACGCACTGTCCAAGGCTATCGGCTGTAGGTCGGGTACACGCTCCGGGCCAGGCTCAGCACCGCTGAAACACGTTCAGCCGGGNNCCGCGCCGGTCTCGAGGCCGCGCACGACTGCATCGGCGACCTCGGGCGCGTCGCTGGCGAAGGGCGTCGCCTTACGCCCCGCAGTCATCTTGGTTCTCACGAAACCCGGCCTCACCACCATCACGCTCACTCCACTGCCGACGAGCGCATCACCGAGGCCGAGCGCGAAGCCGTCGAGCCCGGCCTTGGCCGCTCCGTAGACGAAGTTGGCAGCCCGGACGCGATAGCCGGCGACCGAGGAGAGCACGACGATCCGGCCGTGGCCCTGGGCCCGCATCACACGGGCAAACGCCGTCATCGCGGCCGCCGGGCCGGCGAAGTTCGTCTCGGTGAGAAAAGCCACCCTCAAAGCGTCGAGAGTCGTGAGATCGGTCATGTCGAGCTCGCCGGCCGCGACCAACACGAGGTCGATGTCACCGAGGCGTCGTACTGCCGAGTCGGCGAAGTTCTCGAGACTGGCGATGTCGGTGAGGTCGAGAAGCTCGGTTTCGACATTTGGCACCGAGAGAGCGCGGAGCTCCACGGCCGCCACTTCCAGGCTGGCGGCGGACCTGCCCGTGAGGAGGACAGATCTCAGCCGGCGGCCGGCGAGGAGCGCCAGGATCGCCCGGGACAGATCCGAACCGCCCCCGAGGACGACCACCATCTGCGGCATCCCGGTGGCGTCGTTCATGCTGCGACGCCTCCGGCGCCCCGTCCCTGGCTCCGGGGAGCGCAACTCAGTTGAATTGGAAGGACCTCTTGGAGAGGTTGAGCCAGAACCCCTCTATGGGAGTGTCGATCGTCGAGGGCGCGTCGATCGCGGCCCCGAGAGCGACAAAGAGCGGTACGAGGTGGTCGACCGTAGGGTGCGCGAACTCGAGAGCCGGTGCTTGGCGCCGGTAGTCCAGCAGCGCGTCGAGGTCCCGGCGGGCGACGCAGTCGGCCGCCCAGGCATCGAATTCCGCCGACCACGCCGGCGGGTCGTCGTCGGGTCGGGTCGGGTCGATGAATGGGAGGCCGTGAGTGAGGAAACCACTGCCGATTATCAAGATGCCCTCGTCGCGAAGTGGGGCGAGCTGCCGTCCGGTCTCGAACAACGCCTCGGCCCCGAGATTCGGCATCGAGACCTGGAGCACCGGGACGTCGGCGTCTGGCCACATGCACATGAGCGGGATGAAGGCCCCGTGGTCGAGCCCTCGTTCCGGCACCTCGGCGACCGGCTGGTGCGCGCCGACCAGCTCTCGCACGCGGCCGGCCAAAGCCGGTGCACCGGGGGACGGATAGATGAGTTGGTAGAAGCGCTCCGGAAAGCCCCAGAAGTCGTAGACAAGCGGCACGGCGGTCGTCGCCGCGATGCTGAGCGGGGCCTGCTCCCAATGGGCCGAGACCATCAGGATCGCCTCCGGGCGCCTCAAGGACCCGGCCCAGGACGCCAGTTGTCCGGGCCAGATGGGATCGTCCAAGAGCGGCGGTGCGCCGTGGCCGAGGTAGAGCGTCGGCATACGGGCCGGACTTTGCGTCGAGTTCACATCGCTCATGTCGAGTGTCATTCTGCACGACAGCGGCACCACACCGGGTCACGCGTCGCGTCAGGCGACCTGACGGCGCTGCAGCGACGCGTTCCGATCATGGTCGATAGGCTCGCCTAATGGGCTTTCGCGGATGGACGGCCGAGGCGATCGAGTTCTACGAGGGTTTGGAGGCCGACAACTCCAAGACTTACTGGAACGAGAACAAGACGGTCTACGAGAACTGCGTGTTGCGGCCGATGACCGAGCTGCTCGCCGAGCTCGGTCCTGAGTTCGGGGCGAGCAAGCTGTTCCGCCCATACCGGGACGTGCGGTTCAGCGCGGACAAGGCACCCTACAAGACGACGATCGCGGCGACTCTCGAGATGGGGGGCTACGTCCAGTTGTCGGCAGAGGGCCTCGGCGCTGGAAGCGGCATGTGGAGGATGGCTCCAGACCAGCTGGAGCGGTATCGCAAGGCCGTTTCCGCCGAGACAACCGGACAAGCGCTCGCCGAACTGCTGTCGGTGCTCATCAAGGCCGGGATCCAAGCCGGGGGCTTCGATGCTTTGAAGACGGCGCCGAAGGGGTATCCGAAGGACCACCCGCGCATCGGGCTGCTCCGCTACAAGGGCGTCACCAGCTGGGTGCAGTGGCCGCCTGGCCCCTGGCTCGGCAAGCCCGGAGCCAAGGACCGAATTGCCAAGTTCTTCCGGACCTCACAGCCCCTCAACGAGTGGCTGGCGGCCAACGTCGGGCCTTCCGAGCTCGAGCACTGGGGACGTCACTGACTTTGCGGTGAATCTCGCGCGATCCCGCCGTCAGCCGTGGAGGCCGGCGATCTCACCAGCAAGCGCCCGGGCGCTCGCGCCTAGCTGGACTGTCGGGTACTTCGGGAAGCGACGCTCACTTCCCCAGGTAGCCCCTGGCGAGGCGAGCTGGTGCCCGAGCCAGCCATGCCTCGATCACGAGCGGCTCCAGCTGTTCGACCGCCATGTGCTCGAGGCGGACGAGCACTGCCGCGTAGCCGTCGAAATGGGGAGTGGTGAACAAAGCCCTGGTTCCCCAGCCAGCAGTGCTTCCTTCTCGCCCAGGTCCGCGACCATCACCCCGAGCACCGGCCCCTTGGGCGCTCGGTCACCGAGCGCCTTCAGGTCTGGTTTGCGCAGCGGTCGTTCCCAGACGAACAGCCTGTCCTTCACCCGCCATTGGACATTGCCACGAGACTCGCGCTCGCTGGTCACCGGTAGGAAAAGGGCAAGTCGACGAACCTCGTTCCAATCGGCCACGAGGCGGACCAGGCCTCAGGCGAGCCATCGCCAGTCTTCCATGACGGTTCGGCCCTCGAGCTCGTCGACCTCGCGCCAGACCTGAACGCGCCGCGGCCAGAAGACGATCCAGACCATCGACTCCACAGCTCGCGGATCCCAACCCGCCTGGGCGCAGTAGCGATCAGCGTCCTCTTCTGCGACCGTACCGGACTCGAGGATCACCGCAGTACCTTCGAGGGAGACCACGTCTCGGGTCGGGCCGAGCACGAGATGGGCTGTTCCGGTGGCGGCAATGTTAAGGGCCGTGCGGTTGCGCCGAGCCGTAACGAGGACGACGTGCTCGTCGATCCAGGCGAAGGAGAGCGGGACCAGACAAGGCTCGCCCGATGCGCTTGTCGTGGCCACCCAGATGTCGTTCTCGGAGGACAGTTTTTCCAGGGCGTCGGCCTTGCGCTGGAGAAGGTCCCGCGGCCCGCTCATGGGGACAATTGTAAGACAAACACAGCTTCGGACCGGTAGCGCGGGTGTAGTCCGTGCCGCCCGCTCTTGGCGAGCGCGGGTCTCGTGCGCACTCTCCCGACGAACAGTCCTCAGGAAAGCGCCCGTAGACTGTCCGCGACTGCCGAAGCCAGATTGGGAAATGGGAGGAAACCGTGACAATTGCCGTTGGCGACCACATACCCGATGTCGAAATTTCGGTGATGGGAAGTGACGCGCCGGAACCGATCCGGACCGGCGACGTCCTTGGAAGGGGCAAAGTAGTCCTCTTCGCTGTTCCCGGGGCCTTCACACCCACCTGCTCGGACTACCACCTGCCCGGTTTCGTAATCCGCGCCAGCGAACTGCGGGCAAAGGGAGTTGACACGATTGCCTGTCTGTCGGTGAACGACCCCTTCGTCATGGATGCCTGGGGGAACGACCAGGAAGTGGGTGACTCGGTCATCATGCTCGCCGACGGCAACGGCACATTCACGCGCGCGATGGGTCTCGAGTTCGACGGCAGTACGCACGGCCTCGGAACGCGGTCTCGCAGGTACGCGGCTGTCATCGACGACGGCGTCGTCACAAACCTCCTCGTCGAGCCGGCCGGAGGTCTTACAGTCAGCTCTGCCGAATCGGTGCTGGACGTTTTGTAGCCACGGGCTCGCAGCAGAGTACGGCGGGGCCGGTCGCCAGCGTTCGGGCTCCAAGCCGGTGTGAGATTAGGAGCATCATATGGGCCGACAGTCCTTGGTAAGGGCGAGTCGCGTGGTCGCGGCCGGCACGCTCATGGCGTCGATCGCGGTGGGCTCGGCGGCTGTCTCCGCGTCGGCGTCGTCGGGCGGGGTCGGTGCTCCGCGGACTGTTCGCGGGGCCCGGCTGAACGGGGACCTGACCCACAGCACAACGACCTACAGGGTCGCATCCGCCTCGCTTGGCGACCTGTTGACCTACGACTACTCCAACACGCGCTCTGGCCACGACACCGTCGACCCTCCCATCAGCAACCTTTCGGGCAAGGCGGCCTGGAATGATGACTCTCTCGACGGCGGTGTCTATGGCGAGCCGCTCGTATACGACAAGACGGTGTATGTGGCGACGGAGAACGACACGGTATATGCGATCGCGGCCCGCACTGGCAGGGTGATCTGGCACTTGCACGTCGGGACTACGGTGCCGAAGTCCGTTGTCGATTCAGCTCCAACGGTGGGCTGCGGGGACATCGACCCGCTCGGTATCACCGGCACGCCCGTTATCGACGCCGCCACCGACGAGATCTTCGTTGCCGAGGAGACTGAACTGGCCGGCCAGAGAGGCTGGCAGGGGATCAGGCACTGGCTTGTGGCGATCAGCCTCGCGAGCCACGAGATGCTCTGGCACCGGGACATCGACCCGCCGTTCGGGAACGACCCGAGCCATTACTTCATCGCGGCCGAGCAACAGCGCCCGGCGATCACGCTCGCGAACGGGTCGCTCTATGTTCCTTTCGGAGGTCTCGATGGTGATTGTGGCCAGTACCACGGCTATGTCGTCTCTGTCGCGGTCTCCGGTGCCGGGCCACTCGGGAGCTATCAGGTCCCGACTCAACGCGAGGGCGCCGTCTGGGAGACGAACGGGGCTGTCGTGTCGCCACAAGGCGACCTTTACGTGGCCACGGGCAACGGGAGCTCCAGCAACCCTGCCCACTTCGACGAGGGGGACTCGGTTGTCGAATTGTCACCGTCGCTGAAGCGGATCAGTTACTGGGCCCCCGGTAACTGGCTCGCGCTCAACGACCACGACTGGGACCTGGGTTCGGCCGGCCCGATCAACGTGCCGGGGACGTCGCTTCTGTTCATTGCCGGAAAGCCGTCCTCGAGCGGCGACACCGGGTACCTCATGAACGAAGAACACCTCGCCGGGATCGGCCACGGTGCATATTCCGCTCCGGCGTGTCCGGGGGGCGGTGACTTCGGCGCGGACGCCTCCGACGTAGTCGGCGCAGGCAAGAGTGCGCGCATCTTCATCTACGCGGCGTGCGGGAGCGGGACCGCAGCGCTCCAGGTCACCACCTCACCGCCAGCGTTCCACCGCGTGTGGTCGCCTTCGTTCGGGAGTCCGAACGGGCCGCCGATCGTGGCGGGCGGTCTCGTGTGGGCCCTCGACTGGGACGGCGCGGCCCTGTACGGGATGAACCCTGTCACCGGGCACGTTGTCGTCCACCGGACAACGGACGACCTGGAGCACTTTGCGACACCCGGTGTAGGAGACGGCATGCTGCTGGTCCCGAGCGCCGGCGGTGTCGAAGCCTTCCGTACCTTGGGCTGACCAGCGCAAACAGGCCCGTCGGCGGTTCTCGCGGCTCTGAAGCTAAAGCTCAGCTCGAGGTACAGCTGCGCGTTGTCCGGCTCTTCGGATCTGAAGGGGGTCTCGGGGCAGGCTGAGTTGAGCCTGGTGCGTTCTCTGGCTGACCTCCTCTAGAGGTCCACGATCTTCGCAAGCAAGGGTTCAGGGCAGGAGCTTCATAGACCGGCTCTCACTGCTCCTGGCGCTGCTGCGCGTCGTCAACGACTGATCTGGGGTCAGTCGGCGGCCAGGTCACGCTGATACCAGGTGCCTGGTCGACCGCCGGGCTCGGCGGGGCCAGCTGGGACGAACCCGGCTTTGGTCAGCACCTTCTGGGACGCGACGTTGTCAAAGGTGGTCGCTGCTCTGAGCTTGCGCAGCCCGTACTGCGCGGCCGCGAGCCGACACAGTTCTTGCACGGTCGCGGTCGCCACGCCGCGACCCGCGACCCGCTCCGCGACCCGGTATCCGAGTTCGGCGGTGCCGTCCTTGAGATCGACCAGGTTGAACCGGCCGAGCGCCGTGCCATCCTCGCCGACGAGCACGTGGAAGACGCAGGTGCCAGCCTCCTGCTCGGCCAGCAGGGCGTNNAAGTAGGCGCGGTTCGCCAGTTCGAAGGCCAAGACCGCCGGGGCGTGGTCGGCGCGCAGGCGCTGCAACTCAGGCACCGGCCAACCCTACTCAGATGGTGTACGGCGGCCGCCTGAGTTTCCGCCCGAGCTGCCCGCCGGGCGACTCCCGGTAAGGCCGCTCCCTGACACGCGACGACTCCGCGCAGGCCAAGGCCAGCTGCGTCACCCATTGGAGACCGGACCCCGTTCCCCCCGCAGATCCGAAGCGCCGGAAGTCCCTGTCATGTCCTCAAGAGCTGGCAATGGCTCGAAGCTTGTCGCGGGCCAGCCACCGAAGACCGCGAAGCCGATCCGAAACTGCCAGCCCTAAGCGACGCCTGAGTCGGCCTAACCGGCCGTTGACTCGGCTTCTATCTCGGTTACCGGCGCGCTCGTGAAGAGGTAGGTGCGAAGGTTGCCCTCCAAGACCCGATCGTGACGGCGCAGCCACTCGATAAGCATCGCGGCGTGCTCCTTCTCCTCGTCGCGGTTGTGCGCCAGCACCGAGGCCAGTTCGTGGTCACTCGTGGCATCGATTCTCTGGTCGTACCGGTCGATGGCCTCGAACTCCTCCTGGAGCGACGCGATGGCACGGTGCCTGTCGGCCGTCGCTGGCGAGAGCCTGCTCCCGGACTCTTGCAGCCCGGCGTTGTCTGTCATGGTGGTCCTCCCTCAAGGGCGTCGAGTGACGGTCGGTGAAGCAACGGGTTGCGATCAGGCGTGCTGTATGCGCTTCAGGCGCCGCCACCTTGGACCTTAGCCCCCTGCTCTCGCCTCGCGTTCGACAGGGCGCGCGCGCCGCACATCGGAAGGCATTCGGTCACCAGTCCGAGCCGCGCGTCCTCCCATTCTGAGCCCTAGATCCCGTCGGAGCGGGAGGCGAAGGGCCCGACATGTTCAATCCCGGGAGCCGTGTCGGCGACCTCCACTGGCGGGGAACTGAACCGGTCGCGATACTTGTCTATCCGGTCGCCTACCGCGTGCCCGGTCGGCAGAGGAGACAACGTGCAGTACGGATATTTCGACGACTGTCAGCGAGAGTACGTAGTCACTCAGCCGGACACCCCGCTTCCGTGGATCAACTACCTCGGAACCGAGGACCACTTCGGCATGATCTCCAACACCGCAGGCGGCTGCTCGTTCTATCGAGATGCCCGCCTACGCCGATTGACGCGTTACCGGCACAACGGCGCTCCGTTCGACCTCGGCGGTCGTTACCTGTACCTGCGCGACGACTCCGATGGTGACTACTGGTCGCCATCGTGGCAGCCGACGCGGAGCTCGCTTGACTCCTACGAGTGCCGTCACGGACTCTCCTACACGTCCATCTCCTCCGAACGCGCCGGGATCCACGCCGACATGCTCTACTTCGTCCCGCTCGGCGAGACACTCGAGATCTGGCGGCTGCGGGTTCGCAACGACCGTGACACGACAGCCGATCTCTCGGTGTTCTCCTTGGTCGAGTTCTGCCTCTGGGATGCCCTCGACGACGCGACGAACTTCCAACGGAATTTCTCGGTGGGCGAGGTAGAAGTAGTCGACGGCGTCATCTACCACAAGACCGAGTACCGGGAGCGGCGCAACCACTTCGCCTATTTCGCGTGCTCTGAGCCACTCGCCGGTTTCGACACCCAGCGAGACACGTTCCTCGGCTCCAACCGCGGATGGGACTCACCGCTGGCGGTCGAACGGGGACGCTGCTTCGACTCGATCGCGCACGGTTGGGCCCCGATCGGGTCCCATCACGTAAAGCTTCTCCTCGCCCCAGGCGAGACACGCGAGGTCGTGTTCCTCCTCGGCTACTCGGAGAACCCCACCGACGAGAAGTTCGACCCACCGGGAACCCAGACCATCAACAAGGCCCGTGTCCGGCCGGTGATAGAGCGCTGGCTCGGGACAGACGAGGTGGAGCACGCCCACGACGCCCTGCGTAGTTCTTGGGAAGGGCTCCTCTCGGTTCTCCAAGTCGAGACACCCGACGCCGACACCAACCGGATGGTGAACATCTGGAACCCGTACCAGTGCATGGCGACGTTCAACCTCAGCCGGTCGATGTCCTTCTACGAGTCCGGCATCGGCAGGGGGATGGGATTTCGGGACTCGAGCCAGGACATCCTCGGATTTGTAGGCATGGTTCCCGCGAGGGCCCGCCAGCGGGTCCTCGACCTCGCTGCCACCCAGCTGCCCACCGGTGGTGCTTACCACCAGTACCAGCCGCTCACCAAGCGGGGCAACGATGCGATCGGGTCCGGGTTCAACGACGATCCCCTCTGGCTCGTCCTCGCCGTGTGTGCCTACCTGAAGGAGTCAGGCGACACCACAGTGTTGGACGAGCCCGTGCCGTACGACAACTTGCCAGGAAGCGAGACCCCGCTCTCTGAGCACCTGCAGCGTTGCATCCGTTACACGCTCGACCGCTTGGGACCCCACGGGTTGCCGCTCATCGGCCGCGCCGACTGGAACGACTGTCTCAATCTGAATTGTTTCTCGGAGAACTCCGGTGAGTCCTTCCAGACCACCGAAAACCGAGAGGGAGGTATCGCCGAGTCGCTCTTCATCGCCGGACAGTTTGTGCTCGCGTCCCACGAGCTTGCCGGGGTCGCGCGGCTGCGGGGCGATGACGCCCAAGCCGCGTCGCTCGAGGCCGACGCCCGGCGGATGACGGTCGCGATCGAGGAACACGGGTGGGACGGCGAGTGGTTCCTTCGGGCATACGACGCGCTCGGTGGCTTCGTCGGCTCGCACTCGAACGCGGAGGGACAGATATTCGCCGAGCCGCAAGGCATGTGCGTGATGGCGGGGATCGGCGTCTCCGACGGGAAGGCTGCCGCTGCCCTCAAGAGCGTGAGCGACCGGCTCACGTGCGAGCACGGGATCATGCTCGTGCAACCTCCGTTCTCGCATTACTACCTCGAGCTCGGAGAGATCTCGTCCTATCCGCCCGGCGTCAAGGAGAACGGCGGCGTCTTTTGCCAGGTCAATCCTTGGATAATGATTGCCGAGACGATTCTCGGGGACGGCGAAGCCGCTTTCGACTACTACAAGCGCACGAATCCTTCATCCCGAGCGCCGATCAGTGACGTACACAGATGTGAGCCCTACGTCTACGCACAGATGATTGCCGGTCGCGACGCAGCAAACCGCGGTGAGGCGAAGAACTCCTGGCTGACGGGCTCGGCTTCGTGGCACTTCACTGCGATCTCGCAGTGGATTCTCGGCGTGCGGCCAGAGCTCGACGGTCTTCGCATCGACCCGGTACTGCCGCCGACCTGGACAGGCTTCACCGCCCGCCGGCGCTGGAGGGGAGCGACCTATGAGATCGTTGTTCACCAGGACAAGGGCGTGAAGGGCCGTGTCCGACGGATGGTTGTCGACGGCCTAGAGGTCGAAGGCAACCTCGTGTCCCCAGCGCCGGCGGGATCCACCGTCAAGGTCGAGGCGACGGTCGAGGGCCGGCCTTCTCCACTTGCTGCAACTGCTCAGTGACGAGCAGAGCCCTTGACACCTAACCGAATAAGTAGTTCACTTCATTACGAATGGTTTACGGCGCGGCTCAGGCGTGCCTTTTGGATGAACGACCGTGTAACTGGGCTCACGTGGATACGAGAGGCTTAGGGAGAAGCGGTGTCGCACCTCGTTAAGGGGCATCCCCGAACTGACGCCGGTTCCGGCCGGACCTTGAGAGGCCCGCGGGTATCGCTCCGGTGCGCCTCGGCCGCACTCGGTCGCAAGTTGCGGATCTCCGGCGAGCACGAGGCCCATGCCGCGACTTCATCCTGCGTGCCGGATGATTCCGTGCCGGATCTCGAGGTCAACGCACTGAATCTTGAACGGTTCAAGCGCCCTGTCGGCTCAAGTCTTGGCGACAGGGCGAGTTCGAGCTCGGACTGCCCGGACGGCTGCTCGCTCCACACGGCGTTGCACGCTCGCCGGCCGGCGGCGGTCCGCCCGTGCTCGCGGCCTGCCGGGGCTCGTTCGTCGCTTGGATTTCCGCCGGGGCAGTCGAACGCTCCCGGTTTCTCGGCTGGCCCGTTGACACCGTTACCGTCCAGTCCTACGCGACCGACGGGTTGGACCTGCAGCGGCACGGACCCTTCGTCTAGACTTAAGCGGTTCGGCACGGCAGCGACGCGTTGCGAGGGCTCTGGCGCGGCGGTACCGACCGGGCGGCTTCTCAAATCGGCAAATGGTTTCTACTAAGACCACGAGAGAAGAGGAGGAGCGCGTATCTTGAATCAGCCCGTGCACGACCGATCGAAGCTTGAGCGGTCAGGCGGGGCGGCGCTAGGTCATCACAGCGCGAGTAATCAAAGACAGGAGAGAACTGGAATCATGTTTATCCACAAGAGAAAGATGGCAGTCGGGTTCGTTGTCGCGGTAGCGGCGGCGTCACTGATGCTGCCACTGCTCAGTGTCGGTGCTTCCGGTGCGCCGCGGCACGCCAGCGATACGGTGCTGAGCTTCCCGCGCAACGAGACCGTCTACACGAGTGGTGTGGCATACAGCGCACCGACCGCGTGGAACCCGATGAACCTCGGCAACATCGCGACCGGTACACAGGGACTGCTGTACGAGACACTGTTCCTCTACAACCCGATCACCAACGGCTACATTCCGTGGCTGGCCAAGAGCGGTACGTGGACCAATGCCAGCACCTACACGATTGTGCTGCGTAACGGCATCAAGTGGAGCAACGGGTCAGCATTCACCTCGGCTGACGTGGCGTACACGATCATGCTTGCCAAGACGAACCCGGCAGTGCCGTACAGCAACCTGGGTCCGTTCATCGCGAGCGTGACGACGCCCGACGCCGCAACGGTGGTCGTGCACTTCTCCAGCGCTGCGTACACCCAGTGGCAGAACTTCCTCTGGCACAACCCGATCGTCAACAAGGCGATCTGGTCGGGGATGTCAGCGGCTGACCAGGTGACAGGCGCCAACGCGACACCGATCGGCACCGGCCCGATGCTGCTCAACGCTGCCAACGACCAAGAGGTCGCCTACTCGACCAACCCCAACTGGTGGGGGATCAAGGACCTGGGCCTGAGCTTCAAGTTCAAGTACCTCGTTGACATCGTGAACGGCAGCAACAACGTCGAGCTCGGGCAGCTGCTCGAGGGCAACATCGACATCAGCAACAACTTCCTTCCCGGCATTGCGTCGCTGGTCAGCTCTCCTGCGGCGACCGGACAGCTCAACGCCACGGGCGGTTACGGCATCCTGACGTACTACCCGAAGGCGCCGTACATGCTGTCGGCTAACACTGTCTGGTTGGAGCCCAACATGACGCTGGCTCCGATGAACAACCTCAACTTCCGCAAGGCAGTTGCGTACGCGATCAACCCAGCTCAGATCGCTAGCGTCATCTACGACAACCTCGTCGACCCGGCGAACCCGACCGGACTGCTCCCCAACCTCAACCCGTTCATCAGCAAGAGCGTGCTCAAGCAGTACGGGTTCAGCTACAACCCGAAGTTGGCGAAGCAGTTCCTGAAGGCGTCGAGCTACAAGGGCCAGAACATCACTATTCAGGACCCGGTCGGTTGGACGGACTGGAACACAGCTACCCAGGTCATCGTCCAGGACCTGGCTGCCGTCGGAATCAAGGCGACTGCGTTCTTCCCGGAGTACGCGGCACGTGAGGCGAACCTGACGGACGGCACCTACGACTTCGCGCTTGACAACAACGCGGGGCCGAGCTCCAACCCGTGGTCGTACTTCGACCGCGTGTTCCAGCTGCCGATCCTGAAGAAGCAGACTGCACAGCTCAACTGGGAGCGTGACAACAACCCGGCGGCCTGGGCGCTCGTCCAGAAGCTCGGCACGATCCCGTCGACGAACGTAGCGGCCTCTCAAGCCATCTACGCACAACTCGAGCAGATCGAGCTGAGCACCCTGCCGGAAATCCCGCTCTGGTACAACGGGGCGTGGGCGCAGTACAACACCACGTATTGGAAGGACTACCCGGTCTCGACCAATGCCAAGGACCAGTACACCCCCGTCATGTGGGGCGGCTGGCTCGGCAACATGACCACCGTCCTGGCGCTGGCGCAGTTGAAGCCAGTCGGATAGCGGTCAAGAACTAGCCTTTTGCGAAACCGGCCACCTCGCGTCCTGCGAAGTGCAGGCGTGAGGTGGCCGGCCGCGACAGGCACAGGACTCTCGGGAGACAGGCGTGCGACGATACCTGGCGAGGAAGCTCATCATCTATGTGGTGACGTTCTTTGTCGCGGCCACCATCGACTGGCTGCTCCCGAGGATGGTGCCTGGGAACCCCGTGTCACTGCTGCTCGCGAAGATGAACCTGCAGCCGCAGACGTACAACGCGACCTACAGCCTGTACATGAAGGCTTTCGGCTTCAACCGGCCGTGGTGGGACCAGTACCTGAACTTCTGGCGAGCCCTCCTGCACGGGAACCTCGGGGTGAGCATCTACGACTTCCCAAAGCCTGTCACTTCGGTCATCGCCGATTATGTGCTGTTCACCCTGGCCTTGCTCATCCCTGCAATCCTCTTGGCGTACTTCGCAGGGAACAAGGTGGGCGCGATGGCTGCCCGCCGCAAGTCGCTTGACAATACCGTCCTGCCCGTCGGATACCTCCTCACCGCGACGGCGTATCCGTGGCTGGCCCTGCTGCTCGCCTTCCTGTTCGCTGCCGGCGGCATCGGCCACTTCTTCCCCATCTCGGGTGGCTTCTCCTACGGGCTAATCCCCGCCTGGAACTGGGCCTTCATGTGGAGCCTGATAACGCACTGGTTCCTGCCGTTCCTCACCTTGTTCCTCGTCGCCTTCGGCGGTTGGGCGATCGGAATGAGGAACCTCATCATCTACGAGCTTGAGTCCGACTACACCCATTACCTCGAGGCGCTCGGCGCGCCGAGCAAGCTCGTCCGCAGGTACGCGTACCGCAACGCGATGCTGCCTCAGCTCACTGGACTGGCTCTACAGCTCGGTGTCATCGTGGGTGGCGCAGTGGTCACCGAGGTGACGTTCGCGTACCCTGGCCTCGGTTATCTGATCTTCCAGGCCGTTGGAAACGACGACTACTTCTTGCTGCAAGGCATCTTCATGTTCATCATCGTCGGCGTCCTCGTCGCCAACTTCATCATCGACATCATCTACGTGCTCGTAGACCCTCGCACCCGCGTCGGGATCAGCGGTGCGTAGGTCCGACGCCGTGCCCAGGAGGCCGAGATGACCGTTGTAGGCCACGAGGGCGATCTCGGAACAGACGAGCCTGTTCCTGTTGATAAGGCGCCGGTCGATAGCACCGGTGAGGCGTTGACGGCCAAGAAACGCTTCGAGTTCCTCTATTTCGCGGTGCGCAACAAGAAGCTGCTCATCGGCCTCAGCGTGGTCGTGCTGTTCGCGCTCGTCGCACTCCTCGGACCGCTGTTCGTCAAACACTCGATGCTTGCCTACGGCCCACCTTTCCGTCCCCCGTCGGCGGCGTACTGGTTCGGCACGAACTACTTCGGCCAGGACGTCTTCGCGGAATTCGTATATGGACTTCGGGAGAGCCTGTTTGTCGGACTCCTGGGTGGCTGCGGCGCCACCGTCATCGGCATGACCTTCGGCTTTCTCGCCGGCTACAAGGGGGGCATGATCGACGAGGCTCTCAACGTGCTCTGCAACGTGCTGCTCACGATCCCCGGCCTCGTGTTGTTGATCCTCATCGCGGGCTTCCTGCACCACACGAGCGCCGTGATCGAGGGGCTGCTGATCGCGGGTACTACATGGACCTGGGCCATGCGTGCGATCCGGGCACAGACCTTCTCGTTGGTCTCGCGGGACTTTGTCGGCCTCGCCAAGCTCTCTGGCGAGAAGAGCCGGTCGATCATCGTGCGGGAGATCGCTCCCAACATGAGTTCCTACCTTTTCCTGGTGTTCATCCTCCTTTTCGGTGGCGCGATCCTTGTAGCGGCGAGCTTCGACTTCCTAGGTCTCGGCCCGTCCAACGGCATGTCGCTAGGCATCATGATGGAGCAGGCCGCTGACTGGAGTGCGCTCCCGCTGCACTTGTGGTGGTGGTTCGTCCCGCCGGGCGCCGCGATCACCTGCGTTGTCGGGGGCCTCTATTTCGCCAACGTCGGTCTCGACGAGGTGTTCAACCCAAAGCTGCGGGAACTGTAGGACCATGGCGCTTGAGGTAGACCATCTGCAACTGTGCTACCGCACCCTCCGAGGCGACGTGAGGGCGGTGGACGACGTCACCTTCACCATCGACGACGGGGAGATCATGGGCCTCGCCGGTGAGTCGGGCTGCGGCAAGTCGACACTGGGCAACGGCCTGGTTCGCATGGACGTACGCATGCGTCAGCTCGCCGGCCGGGTCGAGCTTGACGGCGAGGAGCTGCCGATCTCAGACGAGAAGGCGATGCGGAGCTTCCGCTTCAAGAGCGTGTCGATCGTCCCCCAGTACGCGATGAGCGCGCTCAATCCAACGCGCCGCGTCGGCAAGATGGTGTCCGAGTTGTTGAAGTCGAGAGGCTTCGACTACAAGTCAGCACTTCCCGAGCTCGAGCGCCGTGTCAAGCTCGTCGGGCTCGACGCGGACGTCTTGAAGCGATATCCGATCGAGCTCTCTGGCGGGATGAAACAGCGTGTCGTGATGGTCATCTCGACGTTGCTCAACCCTTCGCTGCTCATCGCCGACGAGGTCACTTCTGCTCTCGACGTCTCGACACAGCGCGCGGTCGGAGAGATGCTGCTCGAGTTTCGTGACCGGAAGTTCGTGAAGTCGACGATGGTGATCACTCACGACGTGTCGATCCTGGCGCAGGTGGCGGACACGATTCTTGTCATGTACGCGGGCAAGCTTGCAGAGAAGGCGAGTGCCGACGTCGTCATCAACAGCCCGCTGCACCCCTACACCCAACTGCTCATCTCTTCTCTCCCCGAGGTCGGGGTCCGCCACGACGAACACACGCTCGTCGGCATCCCGGGGCGCCCGCCGCCGCTCCTCAATCCGCCGGCCGGCTGCCGGTTCCGCGATCGCTGCCCGTTCGCCTTCGACCGTTGTGCGGAGGAGCCGCCCTTCATGGAGGTCAAGCCAGGTCATTCGGTGGCGTGCTGGCTTCGCACAAAGGGCGCCGCGCCCGCGGGAGGAGCCGAGCCGTGCTGAAACTCGACAATGTCACCAAGGTCTACAAGACGGGTACCTTCGGCGGCGAATCGCTGCCGGCAGTGCGAAAGGTGAGCTTCGAGATCCGCCCCGGCGAGGTGACCGCCCTCATCGGCGAGAGCGGCAGTGGCAAGTCGACGCTCGGAAAGATGATCCTGCGGCTCGAGCCTGTCACCTCGGGCACGATCACCTACGAGGGCACCGACATCGCCCGACTGAAGGGCAAGCGGCTCCGGGAGTACTACCGCCACGTCCAGGGCGTGTTCCAGGACCCGTTCAGCTCGTACAACCCCGTGTTCAGAGCTGACCGCGTCTTCGCGACGATCAAGCGCTCCTACTTCCCGAGCGTGAGCAACGCGGAGTGGCATGAACGAGTAGAGACGTCACTCAAGTCTGTCGGCCTCAACCCCGTGGACGTGCTGAACAAGTTCACCCATCAGCTCTCGGGCGGCCAGCTCCAGCGGATCCTCATCGCGCGGGCGTTGCTGCTCGACATCAAGGTCCTCGTGGCGGACGAGATCATCAGCATGATCGATGCCTCGACCCGGGTGGATGTGCTCAACCTCTTGTCGAACCTGAAGGCCCGCGGTCTCGGAGTGCTGTTCATCACCCACGACCTATCCCTCGGCAACTACATCAGCGAGCGCACCATCATCCTGCGTCGCGGGGTGATCGTCGAGATGGGCGCGACCCAAAAGGTCTTCGACAATCCCCAGCACGAGTACACCAAGATGCTGCTGACAGCCGTGCCTCAACTACACAAGAAGTGGGAGGCAGGATTGGAGCCCGAACTGGCCGCCATGGGGGTCAACGCGCAAGACGATGGCCGCCCAGGTCGCTACTCGAGGAGCAGCCTGCACCCGCTCGCGAACATGCACGCGCGCAAGGGACGTCGGGAGTTCGCGGAGCACGAGCTTGCAGAAGGCTTGCTCCGCACCGACACGTACCTGAGGACCCATGAGGAGGTCCCGCCGCTCGTGGAGATCGAAGATGACCACTTCGTGGTGGAGTCCACCAGAGTCCACTGACGCGGCCGCGTCCGGCCACATCTGAACGAACTACACGCAACTGCACAATCAAACGTGCGGTGAGCCCTAGACAACATTTCCGCCCGATGGCGTAGCCTGGTCGCCCGGCACCCTGAAGGGTCAAGCGCGCGATCCGAGCACTTGCACCCTTCAGGCGAACACTGCCAGCTCAGGACAGCGATCGAGGTCTTGGTGCCCTATATCTCATTTGGGTGCGGCTCCCCTGGAGGGA
>PLKG01000049.1:0-1784 GCA_003140595.1 Acidimicrobiaceae bacterium
CACACGGGATGCCCAGACCCGGACGAGCTGAATGCTGACGGGCTTCAGGTCATAGCCTAACTCTCGCGCAAGTTACCTACGCGAGACGAGCGAGTAATATGCACGATATGTCGCTGGAGCGCACGTCTCTGGATGAGGTCCTCAGTTCACTCGGAGCCCTCCTCGCGTCGCGCCGAGAGGCTTACGGGCTACTCGTTGTTGGTGGCAGCAACCTGCTTCTTCTCGGACTCATCGACCGACCGACCGGAGATCTCGACGTCATCGGCCTTTCGGAGCAGAGCGCGTACCGCAAGGTCGTCGAGCTGCCTGAGCCTCTTCGCCGAGCGGCAGCCGAGGTTGGTCTGGCGTTCGATCTGTCGCAGCGGTGGCTCAATGCTGACGCGGCATCGCTTATGGACTCCGAGCTTCCGCCGGGATGGCGAGAACGGATCGAGATACGCCGATATGGCGCTCTCGAACTGCACCTCACCTCACGGTTCGATCAGATCTGTTTCAAGCTTTGGGCTGCTGTCGATGCGGGACCGAAGAGCAAACACTTCGCTGATCTCGTTGCGCTGTCACCGACAGACGCCGAACTCGCGGTCGCCGCCGGGTGGACGGCCGATCGTGACATCTCTGACGCGTTCCCGACCTTGATCGCTCAATGCGTCAACGCGGTGAAGGGGGCGATACGCGATGGCGACCGCTAGGGGCGTCGAGCGTTCGTTACGACGCAACGTAGTCGACCTCTGTTGGGGGGCATGGTCGGAGCTCGGAGTCTCCGGCTGGTCGAGAACACACGTGACGTGGGCGATCGACCCCGAGCCGCTCATCGTGTTTACAGCTATCGCAGACCTCGACCCCCGGCTTCGTGACGAGGCGCTCGACTGGTGTATCCGCAACTCACGTCACGTCTCACGCGTTCGCTTGCGCCATCTCGCGCTCCAACAACCCGATAGCGCCGGTGACAAATGGGGCTACTTCGCGGCCACGGTAAACGCTCACGCCCGCATTGAATGGCCGCGGGCATCCAAGCCGTGGCCGTATACGGTCACCGGGCGATCCATTCTCCGACCGCTGTCTGAGCCATCAATGGTTCTCCTACGCATTCGAGCGATGTTCGGACTCGGAGCTCGTTCGGAGATCCTCCGGTGTCTTCTTTTCAGCCATAACAAGCGATTCACCGCAGCCATGCTTGCCAGTGCGACCAACTACGCGAAGCGCAACGTCGCGGAATCCTGCGACACACTCGTCCAGGCTGGAGTACTCGAGACTCGCGAGGTCAGCCGCCGTTACTACTACTCGCTCGCCAACCCCGGCCCTCTCGCCGACTTTGTCGGCGCACTCCCTGAGCTCGTAGTCGATTGGCCCCTCTTGTTGGAGGTTCTCGGTCTGTTCCTCGAGTATGCGAATGTTGCGCTCGGCGCGAGCGACCAGGTCCGCGTGATCGAGACGCACAAGCTGGCCGAGCGGGTGGAGGACGCTCTTGCGGACCTCGGTCTCGACGCCCCCGACCGGATGAAGGGGGCGGCCTTTCTCGCCGCTTGGGACGAGTGGATGATCGAATGTACGAAAGAGTTGGCACTTGGCCGCTGGCCTGGCGACAACACGTATTCGACAAGGCCTTTGGTCTAGACCCTCAACGGCGTGATCCCGGTGCCGAGCCAGGACGCGTTGTCGAGCTGCTGAGTCAGGTGCCGTTCGGCGGCTCAGACGCCAGTCGACTGGATCGCTAAATCGGTCGAGTCGCTCACTTTGGGCCGAGCGCCGCGCGGATGTGACCGAAGGGGCGAGATGGGCAGCAC
>PLKG01000049.1:1820-11367 GCA_003140595.1 Acidimicrobiaceae bacterium
GAGCCGACTCGAACAGGCCCCAGAGAAGCCTCGGAGATGACTCATAAACTTGCGTTCGTCGTCGGTAGTCTCGTCGAAGGGTGCACCTGCCTAGCCTTGTTGCACCGGCTGATTCGACACCCAACAGTCAAACGCGAGTACGAGGCTGGTCCGTTGTGGCCCGATCGCCTTGGGCGCCACCACCGGCCCATGTTGTGACGTAGCCGAAGGAGTTAGTCACCGGAGTCGATCCCAAGTCGCCGGCAGCGCAGTGTATGAAATCCATCATAGGAAGGTCGTTCAGATGTAGAGTTTCATACATGACGAGCGATGAAGCTCTCGCCGAGCGCCTTGGTCGCCTAGGCCCGGTATTCCATGCCAAAGAGGCGGTTGAGGCGGGGGTCTCGTGGCGGGACCTCTACCACGCCCGAGACTCCGGCCTTGTCGTTGAGCTGTCCCGTGGTCTTTATCAGCTGCGGGAGGCGAACGGTATTGATCGGCTGGACTTTGTCACCGTGTGTGCCAGAGCACCCCAGGGCATGATCTGCCTCGGCTCCGCGCTTTCGTATTGGGATCTCAGCGACGACATCCCGGCGTGGGTTGACCTTGCTGTTCCTTCCGGGACCCACCGACCGCAGATCGACCATCCTCCGACACAGGTTCACGTTTTTCGCCCGGCGTCCTTCGAGTTCGGCAAGATTGACATTAAGGTGAAGCCCGGCATCGGCTTTGCAATTACCGACAGGGAACGTACCGTCGTCGATTCTTTTCGTGCTCGGCATCGCCTCGGCGAGGATCTCGCCGTTGGCGGGCTCCGTCGCTATCTCCGCCGGCGCGGTGCGAAACCAGGGCGAGTCGTCGAACTGGCCGAAGCTCTGCGAGTTAGGAGCCCGGTGCTGGCCGCTTTGCGGGTCCTGCAGGAATGAGCCCCGTTCGCCGTGACTCGACGGCTGGTCGTGTCTTCCTCGACTTGCAGGCGATAGCCCGCAAGACTGGCCGGCCGACCGAGGAGCTGCTCGTCATGTACGTGCTCGAGCGCTTTCTCTATCGGCTGGCAGCTTCGCCGCATCGCGCGCGTTTTGTTCTAAAAGGAGGGATGCTGCTTGCCGCGCTCGAGACCCGGCGACCGACGGCTGACATCGACCTCTTGGCGAATGCAGTGGCGAACGACGTGGACAGCGTGTCCGAGCTCGTACGTGCTGTTCTGGAAATCACAGTCGACGACGGCGTGAGCTACGAAGCTGACCAACTGCGCGCTCGTGTGATCAGGGATGGGGAGCTCTACGCCGGGGTGCGCCTGTCGGTACCGGCCCGCATTGGCCAAGCGCGGGCAGTTCTTCGTATCGACGTGAGCGTCGGAGATCCGGTGACCCCTGGTCCTGTGGAGCTCGAGTATCCGGGACTTCTCGATGGCTCCTTTCACCTTCTGGGCTACCCGATTGCGACTGTGATGGCCGAGAAACTGGTCACGATGATCGACAGGGGAGCGGCGACGACTCGGGAGCGTGACTTCGCCGACGTTCTTCTCTTGACACGACGTCACTCGATGGATGCGGCAGACCTGTTGGCTGCGCTGCGGGCGACAGCGCGCCATCGGGGCAGCGTCCTACGGCCTCTATCAGGCTTGCTCGATACGCTAGGGAGCGAGCCGGCAACGTGCCTGGGGCGCATCCGTCGCCCGTAGTGGGATGGGAGAGTTTCTACCTACCGATTACTCGGACGCGATCGATGCCGTGGGCGCCTTTGCTGACCCGCTCTTGAACGGTGCGCTTCAGACTGGAACCTGGGAGCCGACGTCCGCCGCGTGGCGGAGGAAGTTGGAGCTTTGATGGCCCGTACGTGGTTGGCAATCCAGGTGGACCTCATCGAAGGACATGGCGAGCATCTATGGCCTCGTCCGGGCCGGATCTTTGCTGCGGCACGGACGCACAGCTTTGCCCAGCTGGCTAACGCCATCGACGATGCCTTTGCCCGCTGGGATCGGTCTCATCTCCACGAGTTCCAGCTTCAAGACGGCACGAGACTGACCACGCCGTACGACGACTGGGATGACGACTGGGGAGAGGGTGTTCCGTTGGATGATCGCCGGACGAGGCTCAGCCGACTAAAGCCTGGCGAGCAATTCGTGTACGTGTTTGATTTCGGAGATGACTGGGCACATCTTTGCACCGTGGGACCGGAACGCATCGACCCGCTTACGACGCTCGGTATCGAACCCGCTGGCCCGCTGCCGTTCTGGGGCTGGGGAGACATCCCCGATCAGTACCAGCGTCGGTGGAACGGAGACGACGGCGAATCCCGTAAGCCGAAGGACCCTGGGTTGTCCGATCTCCCGCCGCTGCGGCACGGGTGGGGGACGCGTACGGGATGACGGTCGTAGAGGCGATTTTCATCCCTTGCAACAGTCCCCGGATGTCCGCGACGCCCAACCCGACACGAACCCGACAGAGCTGCGCGCCCCGATCTGAGCTACAGGTTCGAGCTCTCCGTGGGCTGCGGCGAGGCCTTGACTGACGAATTGGGGCGCTTCGGATCTGCGGGGGGTCTTGAGAGAGCCGTGCTGAGCTGAGTCCATACCCCTGACGTCTTCTACCCTTCTGGGGAGGAGGCGCCCTGGCGATGGATTCGATCCGCATGCTCGAGGTGATGCTGGGTATTCCTGGCGTCCACGTGTGCAGGACCGGTGAAGTCGACGGTGAGGTGCGCCTCTGGATCGAGACCTCCGTGAGCGCGCCCCGTTGTCTGATCTGCGATTCCCCAGCTGACGCCGATGGTCGAGAGCTCACGGACCTGGGTGAGTACTCCGCGATGGGCCAACCGGTCCATCTCGTCTGGCAACGGCGCAGGTGGCGCTGTTCGAAGACGAGCTGCGCGGTCTCCTTCGTCGAGCAGGGCGAGGAGATTGCGACCTTCCAGGAACGGTCACCGCACCGCGGGGGTGACGCTTTGTAGCAGTGACCAGTCCGGCCTTCCCGCATACCGTTGTAGTTCACCGACGTTCGGTTCCGGAACCTTCCCAAGCTGGTTATGCCGGTTCGATCCCGGTCGCCCGCTCCAGGTAGATGGCTTGCTTGAATGCCGCCTTCACCTCGGGCTTCAGGGTCACTTTGGGGTCACTGCTCGCGCTGAATCGATTCCCTGCGCGTACTCGTCCGGGTGGTTTAGGACCCGAAGGAGCCGGCTCAAAGTCAGAGATTCTGCCGGCCACTTTGTATAGGATTTACCGGTTGCACAACATCGGACTTGCCGGTCATCGGAGAGAGCATGGCGTGGACCTACCTACCGCGGGTAGCGGACGGAGAGCTAGCCGACAGGCTGTCGTCTGCTGGCGCCGTATTGATTGAAGGCCCCAAGGCGTGTGGCAAGACGGCCACGGCGAGTCGAGTGGCCCGCAGCATTGTCCGCCTGGACGTTGATCCCGGATCTCGCGCGCTCGTCACCGCAGCCTCAGAGGTCCTCTTCGACCAGGAGCCACCCATCCTGTTTGATGAGTGGCAGATCGAACCGACCCTGTGGGACCTCGTGCGCCGACAGGTCGACGACCGGTCGCCGGTGAAAGGCCAGTTCGTCCTAACCGGGTCATCCACCCCCAACGACGACGCCCGACGGCACTCTGGGGCAGGACGCATCTCGACGCTGCGCATGCGCCCGATGAGCCTTTACGAGAGCGGCCACTCGACTGGTGCGGTGTCCCTGGCGAACCTCTTCACTGGCGGCACTCCTGCCGCTCTCGACCCTGGCGCAAGCGTTCCGCAGCTGATCGAACGGATCGTGGTCGGCGGCTGGCCCGACCTCATCGACGCCTCGATCCAGGACGCGCAGCAATGGCTGCGGGACTACCTCCGCAATGTAGTTGAAGTCGATGTGCAGCAACTGGGGGTGCGCCGCGACCCAAGCAACCTCCGCAAGCTGTTGACCGCTCTCGGGCGCGGCGTTGGAACCGAGATGACGGTGCAGTCCCTGGCTCGAGATGTTGGAGGCGCCGACGGCACCGCCGACCGGGACACTGTGGACGCCTACCTGAAGGCGTTACAGCGACTGATGATCGTCGAGGACGTCTCGGCCTGGGCTCCCCATATGCGATCGACCACGCCGTTGCGCAAGTCGCCGGTCCGCTATATGAGCGACCCATCCTTGGGTGTGGCTGCCCTCGGCGTTGGTCCCCAACAACTGTTGAGCGACCTCAACGCCGCCGGGTTTCACTTTGAGGCGATGGTCGTTCGTGACTTGCGCGTCTACACGCAGCCCCTCCATGGCAACCTGAGCCACTGGCGGGACAACAACGGACACGAGGTCGACGTCATCATCACATTGGAGGGCGGCCGCTGGGCAGCGCTCGAGGTGAAGATGAACCCTGACGACATCGATGGCGCCGCCGCCTCGCTACTGCGCTTTCGAGAGAAAGTGGACACCAGCAGAGTCGGTGAACCCACCTTCACCGGCATCATTACGTCACGTTCACCCGCGTACCGTCGACCAGACGGCGTGCTCGTCATCCCCGCAGCCACACTCGGGCCATGAACGCCAGCCCGAACGTACGAGATATCGCGCCAACCTTGCTCGGCCCGCTCCGCGCGAAGAGATACCTGCGCAGTATCTAGATTCAGCCTTCCAAGCTGAGAGCACGTTATTGGCTCCAAGGGGCGAACGCTGCGAAGAACTGGTGGACGTGGTTGGCCGTCACAGCGCACTTCTCAGATGAACGTCTGGTCGAATCGGGTCGTTCACCTTGCCAGCGCAGAGCTCGCGACGTCGAGCCGTACCATTGAACACTGACCTTGGAACGAGACGAGCTGATAGCGCAGTTGAGGGCGCACCGTGACGAACTCGCGGTGCAGCTTCGCGAGTTGGCCGAGCCTGTGCGCGCCCCCGGAGTCCAGATGCAGTTCGGAAAGCGCGCCGGCGACCACACCGCCGATGCCGTGTTGCAGATGCAGAGGACCATGACCGCCGGCCAGTTGCAACAGGTTGCAGCCGACATCGACCGTGTTCTCGAGAAGATCGAGGAGGACACCTACGGAGTCTGTGACGAGTGTGGGCAGCCGATCGGCGAAGAGCGCCTAGAGGCGATCACGTGGGCACTTCGCTGTGTGCGCTGCCAGGCGGGCGGCCATAGTCGCTGAACACGAGGAGCCGAGGACGCCTATCGGCTCGCGCCCGTTGCCCGCGCTCTCGGTGCGGGCTGCTTCCTCTCTCAGCTGTCGGGACGCTTGACGTGCCCTTCTTGTCGGGCCAATGAATGGAGCCCAGGCCAAATCTCGATGTGACTATCTCTTGGTTGCCGTCAGATCACGTGTGATCTTGCAGCCATCGGGGCGGAACCCGAAGGTCGAAGCAGGAAATGACCGTCCTCCGTCACGGCGGTCGGCTTGGGCGCTCACCTCGGCCGGTAGACGTCGCTTCGGTGGTCAACTCGGTCGACGTACACGGTCCCCTTATCTTCGTCGATCCAGTAGATGACGCGATACTGCCCGACCCGCGCACTACGCCAACCGGCCAGTTCGCGCCCGAGCGCGTGGCCTATCTGCTGTGGGTTGGCGATCAGGCGCCCGAAGCAGAACTCGATTATGGCGCCTACGACTCGAGGTGATGTCGAAGCGAGCCGATCCAGCTGTCGAGTGGCTGGGGGTGACCAACGCAGCCGATAGTCATCCACGAGACCAGCGCGCCATCGCCTCCTCCTTGGTCAGTTCCAAGGATGCGCCGGACTGGCGGGCAACTTCAGCTTCTCGCAGATCGGCCATCGCCTCGGGGTCGGACAGCACGTCGAGCGTCTCCTCTAGTGCCTCGAGGTCGGCCACAGCGAGGACGACGACGCTCGGCCGGCCGTGTTTGGTGATCACGACTCGTCGATGCTCGGTCTCGACACCCTCGACGACCTCGGACAGATGTGCCTTGGCTTCCGCGAGAGAGAGCTGCTCTAACATTGACATGACTATAAGTGTGACTATAAAGGCGCGCACTGTCAAGGAGACCGATGCTTCGATGCGGACTGAGTCGCAGCACTCGCCGGGCGCGGGTTGGCTCTCCTCGTGCGACCTTCCATCGCGCGGACGCTGACGTTCGGGGCTGTTCACCAACATGTTGATAACCATCTGACCTGCCGTAAGACATCGCTGTAGTTCGCCAAAATACGCCCTGGAGCCGCTTGGGTGGTCTAACCGGTCGAGACAATCTGCTGTCATCGCCGGTGGGTGGCACGTCGTGGGCGCAGCTGATCGAGGCAGGTCGTATCGGGNNTTTCGGGAAAGTAGGTTCGGTCTCAGGCTGCGAGGTCGGCCCGAACGTCCACCAGCTGGATTCTCCTGTCGAGCTCAGCCACCGATCCGGACCCATGGGAGTGGTCAAGCGCTCATCCGTCACATCAAAAGAGCGACGGGCTCGCACCACGCGCCGTCTGCTTCTCGGCCCACGCTCTGACCTTCGCGTCCGTGTCCATCCTCGCCAGCGCCACCGCCTTCCCCGCCCCGAGTTTTCGTGCCATCACGGTGAGCGAGTCGATCCTGACCTGTCCCCGCGGCCATGTACGCCCGTACTCGAGAAGACGGCGGAGCTGGTTCTCGTCGAGGGCGTCGCAAGCGTCGAGACAGCCCTGCACGATTGCGGCGGCATGGTCGATACCTCGATGGTTCGACCTGTCTTGCCGGAACGTGCCCGCACGGGCCATAACCACCTCGATGTCCGCCAGTTGCCGAACGATCATCCGCGTCGCTGCCCAGCGACGCACCGGCGGTGCAAGATAGCGGGGCTGGCGAACCGGGGCCATGTCCGCCACTCGAAAGCGCAGAGGTTTTCGCAGAGGCCGGCCCCCTTCGTCGAGGTCGATGACGATCTCATTGCCCAGCGAGGATTCGAGCCACGAGGCGGGATGTTGGAAGACAGGGCGGTCGGGCCAGAAACACAGAAGCGCCAGTCCATCGAGCGATGTGTCATCGAGCAGGCCGGTGCCGATGACCCCGGCCACGGTGCGGCGGGCGGCGCTTGTCGACCAGCGCCAATCGGTTAAGAGCAGGAACGCCGTCTCCATAGCCCCCTGTTGCCCGTCGCCATGGTGGTGGCGCAGCAGTGCCGGCACCTCCCAGTGGTGGGTCGAGTGCCGGCCGCGCACCCCGCGGAGAGCGAGCAGCTGCCAGAGCTCTTCGACACTGGCTGCTTGCCACGCCTCGGCCAAGTCTTCCGCACACCACCGGTCGCACTTCTTGAGTGCAAGTTCACCAAAGGGCGGGCTGCTGTCGCGGACGCTTGTTCCACCGTACGGTTCGTCCGGGTCTTCCCAGTAATCCGAGCCGTCCACTACGAGCAGACTATTGGGCGCTGCTGCTGTCTGCTAGAAGAAGTCGATGGCAAGTTCCTCGACGCCTGCTTCGCTGCTCCCTACCCTGCTCACCGAGAGGGCCTTAAGGCTCATGGCCGGCGCGGCATCGTTCGAGCGCGGCGAACGGTACGCGACGACCCGGCGTGTCAAGAAGCTGAAGGTGACCGAAAGCGAGCTCTCGGCCACCGTTACCGGCACCAGGAGCTACCAGGTAAGGATCTGGGCCGAGGAGGGAAGCCTCAGCTACTCCTGCTCGTGCCCGATGGGCGATGACGAGGTGTTCTGCAAGCACTGCGTCGCCATCGGTCTCGTCTGGTTGGGTGCCGTGGCGACAAAGGAAGGCGCACCACGGCCGGGTACCGCAGGACACTCAGAGGTTGACGTCCGCGCCTATCTGCTCTCGCGCGACAAGGAAGCCCTCGTTGAGCTGCTCATGGAGAGAGCCGCAACCGATGAGCTCTTCGATGCGAAGCTCGCCCTTGAAGCTGCGAAGGCGTCGTCGCTGCACGCCGACCTCGAGCCGTACAGGCAGGCGATCGAAGCCGCCATCGTCGTCGACGACTTCGTGGACTACAGGTCCATGTACGACTACTCGTGCAACGTGCAGGCGGCGATCGGAGCGATCGAGGAGCTGCTCGAGAACGAGCAGGCGGCGGACGTGATCGACCTGTGCGAGTACGCGCTCGAATGTGTCGAGGACGCGACCGGGCGGGTCGACGACTCCGACGGCCAGATGGGCGAAATCAGGGAACAGCTCGTCGAGCTGCATCACCGGGCATGCCTCGAGGCGCGTCCGAGTTCCGAGGAGCTTGCCGAGCGCCTTTTCGACTGGGCGATCCACTCGGACTGGGAGACACTCATCGACGGGGCGGAGCGGTATGCCGACGTGCTCGGCGAAGCGGGGCTCGCCCGCTACCGGGCCCTCGCAGAAAAAGTGTGGGATCACGTGCCGGAACTTGCGAACGCCAACCGCGAGGATCACACCGGTTCACGTTTCCGGATCACCTACATAATGGAGGCGCTTGCGAAGCTGTCGGGCTCGGTGGAGGAGCAGGTCGCCGTCAAGGCACGCGATCTCACCTACGCCTATCACTACGTTCAGATCGTGGAGCTCTTGGCCGAAGCCGGACGCTTCGAGGAGGCGCTTGAGTGGGCCGAACGTGGGCTCGGTGCTTTCCCCGATCGCACCGACGTCCGGCTACGCGACATCGCCGCGAGAGAGCTTCACCGTGTGGGTCGCGACATCGACGCGATATCTCTCATCTGGACCGAGTTCGAGGAACGACCAAACTTCCCGTCGTACGAGCTCCTTCACCGCCATGCGGCCGCGGCGGGCACGTGGGCGGAACACCGAGAAGAGGCGCTGAAGCTCATGCGCGGACTCGAGGGCCTGGCGCGCTCGGCTGGGACGAGCGCCACCGGAGGCCATGTCCTCTCCCGCCCTGCGGCCTGGAGGGCGCCTCGGGGTTACGACGAACATCCGGAGAGCTCCGAGCTCGTGAGGGTCCTTCTCTGGGAGAACGACGCCGAGGCGGCGTGGGCACAGGCCAACACCGGAGGCTGCTCAACGAGCCTGTGGATGCAGCTCGCCGCCCTTCGAGAAAAGGAGCACCCGGCCGACACCATCCCGATCTATCAAGACGAGGTCGAGCGCGAGATCGCCGGCAAGACCAATCGCGATTACGAGACCGCAGTAGCCACGATGCGCAAGGTCCGAGCGCTCATGGGCAAAGTCGGCAGGGGAGACGAGTTCCCTGGCTACGCGGCGCACGTGCGCGCTCTCCACAAAGCAAAGCGGAACCTCATGAAGCTGTTCGACAACGAGGGCTGGTAAGCAGACGAAATCCCCGATACCTGAGCCTGTCTACATAAGTGCCGATCAGGTATTCCTCGTGGCTTGCGAGCGAGAGGTCCCCTGGCCTGAGGTGTGGCTACATGTGCTACAGTTCCCATTCATGCCCAGCTCGGTGTCCGTACGGGAGTTGCGCAATACCGTCAGCGAGATTCTGCGTCGCGTAGAGGGTGGTGAACGGGTCACCGTAACCGTTGACCGCCGTCCGGTGGCCGAGCTCATACCGCTTCGCCGGCGCCGTTCGGTACCGATTGAAGAAGCGCGAAACGTGGTCGCACGCCATGCCGCGGATGCTGGTCTTCGCTCAGAGCTGAGAGAGCTGCTGATGGATACGACCGACGAAGTATGAAGGCGCTGCTCGATACCTCGTTTTTCGTCGCGACCGAGTCGGGACGGCCGCT
>PLKG01000085.1 GCA_003140595.1 Acidimicrobiaceae bacterium
GGAATGCCTTGTCGACCTTCGCCCGGGGCGCCCCGGCACCCTCCTCGGGCCCGAGGGGGACCTCGAACAGCGGCTCGTCCGCGTGAGGGGCGTCCATGACGCCAATTCTCGTCTATTCACGGACAAATCGCGAATTCTGCATGACCCGCGACCGACAGCTGCGGGTCCGCCAGGCCCGACGACTGCTGGCAGTCAGTCGCAGCTAGCTGTTAGTGACCCACGCTCCTAGGCCACTTCTCGGAGCGATTGGGCACGCCGATCGCTGTGAACCTGCTTTCGGGCGCAGTGGCCACGATCGATGGTGCTGGCCTTCACGCTGACGGGCGGCAACGTCAACCGCTACTTTGAGGCCGTGCTCGGACTGACCATATCGACGACCACGGTCTTGTACATGTTCATCTTCTCAGCGTTCGTGCGCCTGCGCTACAAGTGCCCAGACGTGGTGCGGCCCTACAGGGTGCCGGGTGGCACGGCAGTGGCCTGGATCCTGTCGGCGCTGACCACGCTCTGGGCGTTGCTGGCCACGGTCGCGCTCATCTGGCCGGGCTTCGGCGTGGACTGGTTCGTTCTGCATGCCAATCCCAACGCCGCCCTGACCGCCCTGAGCTTCTCGCACGAGCGTTTCCAAAACGAGATCTCTCAGGTTGTACCGCTCATCGTGCTGGTCGCTATAGGTGTGGTCTTCTACCTGGTGGGGACCAGAGCGCGCGAGCAGACTGTGGCCGTGTCGCTCGAATCGGGCGAGATGGCGCTCGAGGAAGGCATCGTGGGGGCTGTGGCGTGATTCTGTTCGCAGGAGGCGCGATGGGAGCGGCGCGGTGAGTTTCTTCGACCTGACGTTGCCTGTCGAGAACGGTATGACGTACTACCCAGGAGATACCGAGCCGAGCATCGTCCAAGTCGGGACCGCGTCGCCCTGGATCGTTAGTGAGCTGCGCCTGGGCAGCCACACCGGCACTCACGTGGACGCGGCTCGTCACCGCTTCCCGGGTGCGACCCCGATCGACGCTTATCCGGTCGCGCGATTTGTCGTGCCGGGCGTGGTCGTGGCCGTTACTGATCTGGCCGACGATCAGCCAATCACCTGGGAGATGGTCGAGCCAGGTCTCGCTCGGCTGCCCGTCGGTGGCGCCGCCGTGCTGTTCACCGGCTGGGACCGCCACGTACGCGACGAGCGCTGCCTGCGACACCCCTACCTGGCCGCCGAGACAGCGCGTGGCCTAGCCGATGCGGGCGTCGGCGTAGTCGGAATCGACTCGATGAACCCTGACTCGTCGGTGCAGGGCACCACCTACGTCCACGAGACGCTCTTGGGACGCGGCGTGCTGTTGGTCGAGAATCTGACTGGTCTCGAACAGCTCGAGCCGGGCACGCTCTATCGCTTCGCTTTTCTTCCCCTGCGCCTGGCGGGAGTCGACGGCTCCCCGGTGCGCGCGATCGCTTGGGAGGAGTGAAGACTGAGATCAGTGAGTTCCGGCGAAGCGCCTCAATGGTTTCGCGCCAAGCTGATCAGTCGGTCAAGTATTCGCCCGCCATCGGCACGGAGCCCGTTGTGCTCGAACTCGTTGGTCAGCCAGGTGCGCATCGTCGGAATCAGTTCCGCAGTCTCCTCGGAGAACGATCGCTCCACGTACATGTCGTAGGCGTAGATGGCAGCGGCCGCCGGAACCTCGCAGTCGCTGAGGCGCCCGGCGTCGTACAGACGCTGCCACTTGTAACTGGCCAAGAGGTTGGCCGCATCGCGGAGGGGCCGGAGCGCTCCGTAGTCGTCGAACATCCATGGGAACACGTGCTCACCTGTGAAGAGTTCAGCCTGAGTCTCGTATTCCTCTGGCTGAACCCGAGCAGCCGCCCAGTTGGTGACTGTCCCGTCCGAGTAGCTGGATTCGTGGATGACCGCGTATAGCGGATTTCGCGAAAACGGCGGGAGGCCAGCCTCGAGATCGTGTAGAAACCCCGGAGACTTCTCGGGTAGCTCCAGTATGTAATGCAGGCGTTCCGCTCCATCGCTCATGCCGAGCATCCATCCGAGCTGGCGGAACATCCGCTGCGTGAGCCGGTCCCCACCGGGCAGCATGACGTCGCCTTCGGCCAGCCGGGCTTGCAGCCGGTGCACCCGTTCCCGGTCTGCCGGGTAGCGCTCGTAGTAGCGGCGACAGCGTTGCAGGGTTCTCGCGTAGGTCGCGCGATAGACGTCATCGGGATGGCGGCCGATCGGTGGTAGCCCACCGGTGAAGAAGGCTTCAGTCAGCCCACCGGGTGCCGCCGACATGTAGTGCAACACGCAGAAACCGCCGAAGGATTGGCCAAGAACACTCCAGCGCTCGACGTTCAGCTCATTGCGGATGAACTCAGCGTCTCTCACGATCGAATCCGCACGGAAGTAGGTCAAGTAGTCAGCCTGTGCTTCCGGGCTCATCCCCTCGAGAGTTGCGACCGGGGTCGACCGGCCGGTGCCGCGCTGGTCAAGCATGAGCACTCGGAACTCTTTCAGGGCGCGCCCGAGCCAGCTTGGTGTCGACGGATGAGCCGTCGGGCGCGACGCCTCCATGCCCGGTCCGCCCTGCAGGAAGACAAGGAACGGTCGATCGCGCCCGTCAGGTGCCGCGACCTCCCTCGCAAATATGGTGATTTGCTCGCCGCCCGGATCCGAGTAGCTCAGCGGCACGTCAAACTCAAGCTCCGTCAGCACCAATCCTGGTGGATACACAGTCACAGGCACAGGTGAGATTCTGCCAGTCCCACACGGTTCGGTTTCGTCGAGCTCGTGAACAGCGCATCCTGTCTACGAGCCATCGGACTCTTCTAGGACCAACTGGCTGTACCGACCGGTCCCCACCAGCGCTCGAAGCGGCGCTGCTGGTCTGGACTCGCTCCCCGGTATCGGGGGGAACTGCGGGAGGTTGGGCAACAGTCGGCAAACAAATTCGGAATCGGCGAGGTAATCATCGAGTTGTCGAGATGTGAGGGGGCATGAGATCGCGTAGCCCTGTCCGATGTCGGTGCCCATGCCCTGGAGAGACTGAAGGATCTCCGTGCACTCGATGCCCTCGGCCACCACCGTGAGATCGAGCGCGCGGGCCACCTCGATCGCGGAACGCACGATGGCGCGGGCGCGCCGGTCCGAGTTCAGCTCCAGGATGAAGGACTTATCGATCTTCAACTCGTCGATAGCCAGCCCGAGCAGCTGCGACATCGACGAGTACCCGACCCCGTAGTCGTCGATCGACAGGCGCAGCCCGCGCTTTCGCAGTTCCAGCGCGCATCGCTTTGCCCGGTCGGGGTCGCCGCCCAGAGCGGACTCGGTGACTTCGAGCGTCAAGCGATCGTAGGGGAACCCGTAGCGGGCAAGGACTTCGTCGATGTAGACGGCCAGGCCCTCATCGACCAGGTCATAGCGCGAGATGTTCACGCTCATCTCGAGGTGATGGCCCGCCTGGTCGAGACGGACTGCCTCGGCGACAGCCATGTCGAGGACGGCACGAGTGAGTTGTGGCATCAGGCCGTGGCGCTCCACCAGAGGGATGAAGCGGTCGGGGTGGAGCATCCCCAAGGTGGGGTGCTGCCAGCGGACAAGGGCTTCGACCCCGTGGACCGTGCCGGTGCGCATGTCCAACGTGGGTTGGTAGTGCAGAACGAGCGATCGGGAGTCGATGGCCTCCCTCAGCTCGTCGAGAAGAACCAGACGGTCCCGACTGTTGGGGTCCTCTTCGGCTCGGTAGGCCGACAGCCCGGATTGCAAGCGTTTCGCTTGGTACATGGCGACGTCCGCGCAGCGCAGGAGCTCACCCGCGGAGGATCCCTCCGAGTGTATGACCACCAGACCGATGCTGGCACCGACGCGAACGGTCGTGCCGTCTATCACGCACGGGTTAGACAGTGTCTGAGACACATCGTGAGCGATGACGACGAGATCGTCCTCACTGTCGACCGAGCAGGCAAAGGCGTATTCGTCACCGCCGAGACGGGCAAGGGTCCCGCGGTCGCCCAGCTTGTGCTCGAAGCGCTTGGCGACCACGCAGAGAAGTTCGTCACCGGCCGCGTGACCGAGCGCGTCGTTGACTTCTTTGAAGCCATCCAGATCGACCAGCAACACCCCGGCGTTCATGTCGGCGTGTTGCTCGCCAAAGAAAGTTGCCCGTAAGTGTTCAAGAAAGGCGCGCCGATTCGGGAGGCCGGTGAGATAGTCAGTGCGCGCATCTTGGTAATTCGCGTCCGACTGGCGCTCCTCGCGCAGGGTAACCAGGCGTACCTCGCGAAGCGTCATCCACATTCTGGCGATCACAAGGCCGAGAGCAGCGATGGCCATGGACAGCACCACAGACGAGTCGTGCCGGACCAAAGACACAGCGAGCTCAATCAGGGAGACGAATCCGAACAGCACCGGCACTACGGTGATGCCCGCCGGCGAGCTGACCGACAGGCGTGAGCGCCCGGACCGGCGACGGTCCCGTACCGATGCCGCCAGGCCTACAAAGAAAAGGCCCATGAGCCAGGTCTCGTCGAGCGGCGTTCCCGCTACGTAGGTTCCAAAGAGGCTCCGGTTCAAGTAGATCACGTCCCCGACCACCCACCAAAGCACACCGATCATCAGAAGGACCGTGGGCCAGTTGGGACGGTAACGGTGCGGTGCCAAGCCTGCCACCAGGAGCACGATAAGAACGAGATCGCACAACGGGTATGCCACGGTCACGGCGACCTGCGAGAGCCGGCCGCTCGCATGCAGCAAAGGCTCGAACCAGAGAACCCCGGCGAGAGCGCCCATGGCCATGCCGGCGATGGCACCGTCGAGGCGCACACTGGCGTGGACGCGTCCAAACGACGACTGCGTCAAGACGACCACAGCGGCGATGAACGCCGCGTAGGACAACAGATAGAGAACGTCGCTGGGTGCTGGGTCGGGAATCGGATTGAGGTTCTGGTCGTGGAATGTGTAAACGAGGTCGCCGATCGTGTTCAGCGCGATCATCGCCGCCATGGCGAGCCATGCCGACTGAAACTCGGATGTCCGGCGCACACGCAGCAGCACCGGAATGAGCGGCAATGTCTCAGCGATCGTGTAGATCCATCCGTCCCAGACCGTGTTGTACCCGCTCGGCGTCCGGTGCACGACGAAGGTGGACACGCCGTAGGCGACCACGAAGGCGAGGATGAAGCCCTGCAAACACCATTCCGGTAGGCAAGAATTGAGACGACGAAGTACGACCCTGCCCGGTTGTGGCAGTCGTTCCCTCGTGGGCGCGCCAACACCGGCCAGCACGAAACCTTCGTCGGCCACGGGCCGCTTCACCTGAGGTCTAACGTCCGGCCTGGCAGATCTTCTGTCACAACTCAGATCCGGGATGCAGATGTGCGAACCGAGATGTGTGTGCTCCCAAAGGCACACAGACGCGTTCAGGAGCGCGCCACAGGCGTGAGTTCGCGCAATTGTCACTCACAATCGGTACCTCAGGCGTGTCGTGCGTGTTCTCAGAAGTATCGGCAAAGCGGTCGCCGAGATGAAGTGCCCTGTCCGCGGTACCCAAGTCAATGGGCTGTCCAGCCATCGTCCACGGGAAGTACGACGCCAGTCAGGAAGCTCGCCTCCGGGTCGGTACGGGAGCGTAAAGGTTCTGCTGGATGGTGAGGCCAATCCTGGGGTTCGGCTGCGGGTCAAGATCGAGGTCAACACCGACGAGGTTCCGCCTGCACTCGCCCTAACCCAACAAGACCTGGACCAAGATCATTCAGACGAGCTTCGTTACCGTGCTCGGAAGACGTGGACGCATAACTCTGTGTCGACGGCGCTCTCGCCCTCGATGAAGCACACCGTCCTAAGAGACGCGCTGAACCAATCCTTGTTCATGGCCGCCAGTCTGTCGCCTACCAGAGCGTTTCTTCTGTCAGGCAGTTAGCAATCAGAAGGTCCGAGCCGCAGCGTTCGAGCGCACCCGACCACCTCAGAACGCCCGGAATACCGGCCGAGTACTGCGGTAGCCGGCCGCTGAGGCCCTTGAGGAACTCGGGAACTCGTCGCACCGCCCGTATCTGGAGCCCAAGCTGTCGAGCTATGTCGTGCCTGCTCAGGTGGGAAATCGAACCTTCTGCAGTGTCGTAGCGTCTTAGAGACGTGGTTACCGATACGAACCCGGGCGAGCTCGAGGAACTCCTGCAGCAGTGGTACACGCCCGCGTACCGCACAGCCGCGCTCCTCCTCGGTGACGCCGTGAAAGTCGACGATGCCGTTCAGGAGGCGTTCCTGCGCCTCTGGAGATTTCGAGACGCCCTCCCAGAAGGAGACGGGCTGCGGCCATGGATCTACCGGGTCGTCGTGAACGCCTGCTATTCCTCGGCACGAACTGAGTCCCGACACGCCGGCAGGCGGGCCCCTCAAGACGCGCTCGACTCGGTCGTCTCGAGCGATCCCACACCTGACGAGATCGCTGACCAACGCGATCGGGCCTCGCTCGTGCGCCAAGCGATCCTGTCGCTTCCCGCTGGGCTCCGAGCGCCACTCGTGCTTCGTTACTACGCCGGACTAAGCGAGAAGGAGATCGCGACGGCGATCCGCAGACGCCCGGGCACCGTGAAATCGCGGCTTCATGAGGCACGGCGGCTGCTTGCGAAAGACCCACGGCTTGCCCACCTCGGGCTCGGACTTTCAAGCAGTCGCCAAGAGGAGGCGAAATGATCACCGATGGGGAGTTCTCCGCGCTGATCACCGAGGCGGCCGAGACAATTCCCGAGCCGACGGCCGCCGATGCCATCTTGGCGGCGGCCCGCGTCGAGATCGACCCCCCATCGGTCGCTTCACCGATCGCCAAGGTCCGCAGGCACCCACGCGGCTTCGCGATCTCGGCGCTCGGCGCCGCGGCAGTGCTCGCCATCGTGATCGCCGTCGCAGCGTCCTCGTCCTCTTCGCCCTCGAGAATCACGCATCGTGCACCCGACGCCGCCCCCGCTTACGGCGAGGCACTACAGAAGACGGCGCGTGTCACGGCGGGTGTCACAAAGAACGTCACGTCTTCGGCCAGCAGCACCGCAGCGGCAGGCTCGCAAGACATCATCACCACCGGCACGCTCTCGCTCGTCGTCCACGAGAGTGCGCTCGGTCACGTCGTCGCCGAGCTGCAGGCGATCGCGACGTCGCTGGGCGGGTACGTCTCGACCTCCAATGTGGCCCTCGCCGGCTCGAGTCGTGGTGGCACCGTGGTGCTCGGTGTTCCCGCTGGAGAATTCGAAAAAGCGGTGAGCGAGGCCGAGTCACTCGGCACCTTGAAACACCTGAGCACGACCGCGACCGACGTGACCGGTCAGGTTGCGGACCTCGGTGCCCAGGTCAGCGCTCTCGAGGCCGCTCGAACACAGCTCGAAGCGCTGTTCGCCAGGGCCGGTACCATTCAAGCGCTGCTCTCGGTCCAAAACGAGATCACGTCGGTGCAAAGCCAGATCCAACAACTCCAGGCACAACAACGCGTTCTCGCGAACGAGATCAGCTTCTCGAGCCTGACCGTTGCACTCGCTATGCCGAGCGCGACGCACGCCTCGGCGCCTAGCCGTTTCTCCAAGGCGTGGCACCAGGCGGTCTCGCACGTCGAAGGCGGCCTGGCGACGCTGCTCGCCGACTCCGGGATCGTGCTCTTCTCGGTCGTGTTGCTCGTCGTGCTCGGGCTGATCGTCCTGTTCGGCGGACGGCTGCTCTGGTCTTTCGTCCGCCGTCGCCTCGTTTGAGCCGAACCGGCGGTGCCCGAAGGGATCAGCCTCCCGCGATCGTGCCCACGGCGCCCACCGGTCGATTGCCGCGGAGCTCGAGTGAGTCCGAAGCCCGGCCCGGCCACCGTCGACGAGCTCTCCCCGGCGTGCACCGGTCGATCGCCTCGGAGCGTCCGGAACGCTCGTCGAGTACTCCGGTAGCCGGCCGCTAAAGAGCCCACTCCCGCCGGCACGCCTGAAGTCGCGGGTATGGGCGAAGATCCGTGGACGGCGAGGGTGTGAAGTCCAGGAGGTTGGTGGCGGAGGCAGGCTGCAGTGATATGAGTGAGCCGGTGCCAGGTGAGGACGTGGCGAGTCAGCAGGAGGTGAGAAGCAAGCGGTTAGCGAGCAGTCGTTGTCACAGGAGTCGGAGTCTGTGAAGTCGGTGTGCTGAGACGGAAAACTGTGCAGCCAAAGTGGCGATCAGACGCGCTGTCTAGTGGGCCACCTTTTTCGGCGAGTTGGCGCGTGCCGCCGAACTGCCGTTAGGAGTACAACTCGACCATGCCTACAAGCAGGTCGCGTCGAGTTCCAAGGCCGGCAGAGATACTCGGACGTCTGCTGTCGGGGATCGCCGTCTTGCCGGTGCTGTTCAGCGTTTCTACCGCTCCAGCGGGAGCAGTGCCTGTTCGCTCCGAGTCTGGTTGGGTGGGGCTGACATTCGCTGCAGGAAAGTTCGGAGCTGTTCTCGAAAGCAGCGGTCCAGACACTGGTGTCAGCTGCGTTCTGTCCCTCTACACGACCGTTGATGGTGGGAGCCACTGGTCGCGGCCGATTGTGTTCGACCGTCATGCTGGCTGTCTAGAACCGAATCTGACCGGTCATTCCATGGTCGTGACATCGGCGGGTGCGTGGTGGGTGGCAACGACACAGGGTCTGTACCAGGGCTCGATTCGCAACTCCAGGTTTGAGCTGCTACCGACCTCGCGCCTTATACCGTCGGCACCGAGGAGACCCGTCTGTTCTGTGGCTGTGGCTGGGGCGTCGATCTGGGCGACCGTCGCGAGCAACTGCGGTGCCGACGACGCGCCCGTAAGTGTCCTTCGATCCGTTGACGGGGGTGCAACCTGGTCCCGCGATGCGTCGTTCCCGTTGGAGGCACTTGCTGGGCCTGCCCTGGATTACGGCGAACCGTTGAGCCTCGTGACGGTGAACGGGACTACTGCCTACGCCCTGGGCTGGGAGCAACCTGCACGCGATTTCAAATGGCCGCCGCTGTTCGTAGCGCGCACAGAGGACGCCGGCAGGACGTGGCGCACGGCAGCCCTGCCATGCCTTCCGGAATACCGGATGGCAGGCTTCCTCGCGGTATCAGGGCGGGAGGTGTCGGCGTTGTGCCTTTCTGGCCCCGTCGGTGTCGGCTACGAGCCGATGGAAGTCGTCACCTCGTACGACGGTGGCATCAAGTGGTCGGAGCGATGCAACAACGGATCCACCGGCCTCGTGACCGAAGTCGGCTCTTGTCCCGTAGGGGGCTATCCGACATCGCTAGTCGCCACCACGCGGGGCCTGATGGAAATGGGCCTCGGCTACGTCGGAGCTGTCGACGTCTCCGCAGACGTTGGTCGCGTTTGGCACCAAAGCGGATCGATGAACCAGTCTTCATTCGTCCTCGTCTCAGGTGACGGCCAAGAAACCTGGACCCTTCCAAACGGACCCGTCGGCGCCGGTGCGAAGATGGCCGAGTCAGTTGATGGGCGAAGCTGGAGAGCTGTCGCGTTGCCAGTGGCCCGCTGACTGTGCGCATCTGCTCCAGACCTATCCACCTCCCGTCTTGCATCCATTTCGAACTCGCCGTTCTGCCAAGGCATAGCTGGCGTCTGTCGGCGAGGTTGCCACCTGCACACCGAGAGCCTCCTTCGGGTCTGTCGACGACAACGCCAACAGCGGAGAAGGTGGAATGATCGGCGGAGTGACAAGCGATAGCGCCGTAGTACGGCGTGTCACCGAGAAGCTGTGGCCAAGGGAAGTCGTCCGTAGCCGGCGCCTCGAAGCCTCTCGACGTCGCCACCACTGACGGCAGCGAGAGTTCCGCCCAGCCGCGTCCGCCGTGGTTGCCTTGGGAGCTGGTCGAAATGGGCTACGTCGGGGGCGGGGCGTCATAGCGGGCCAAGCCGGTGCCGATCGGCACAACCGGGGTGGCGGAGTCTTCTGGGGCCCGGTGAGCCTCGATGGCGACCATGGGCCGGGTCAGCCGTGCCCGCCTCCATGCTGGCCACCACGGCCCCGGCTGACCGTGACCGGTGCCGCTGTCTGCTCGAGCGCACGGCTGGCCACCTCGACGCGGTTGCGGCCGCGGCGCTTGGCCAGGTACAGGGCGCTGTCCGCCTCCGCAAGGACAGAATGCCATTCGTCCGACCGACCCGAGGAGACACCCAGGCTGATAGTCACCGCGAGGCGCGGGGCGAGCTCGGCCCAGGGGTACGAGGCCACCGCCAAGCGAATGCGTTCGGCGAAGTTGGCCGCCACGGTAAGTTCGGCACCAGGCATGGCGAAAACGAACTCCTCCCCCCCGTAGCGCGCTACGACTTGGCCTGAGCGGGCCTCGGCGGCCAAGAGCTCACCGAGGGCCCGTAGCACCATGTCGCCCAGTTCGTGACCAAAGGTGTCGTTGATCTCCTTGAAGAGGTCGATATCGGCCATGACGAGCGCGAGCGAGGCCGGGGTCTCGGCCGCGTGGTCCAGGAAGCGCATGAGGCGGCGGCGGTTGCCTATGCAGGTGAGGGCGTCCTCCTCGGCGGAGAGGACGGCGGCAGCTGCTTGTTCTTCGAGCTGGCGGCGCTCCCGTTCCAATCCGGCGCGCTCCCAGACCTGCTCTGCAATCTGAACTGTCTGACGTTGGTGGACGGCCCATATCAGCCGCTTGACCTCTAGGGCGTCAGCGGCAGCACCTGCCAGGTCGCCGGCAGCTCGTTTGGCAGCCAGCCGCTCCTCCAGGGTGAGCATTAGCTCGTAATCGTCCCCACTGGCCTGGGCCAGCTGGACTGCCCGTTCGGCGACGGCGACGGCGTCCCGGCTCTGGCCCAGATCGCGCCAACAGTGTGACTCGACAACGGCGAAGGCAGCCCTCTGGGCATCGCTTGCGAAACCTGCACCGCCGGTAGCGTGGGTGATGGCCTGCAAGGCCGCCAATGCTTGGCCTGGGTGGCCCGTGTCCGCCAGCAGCTCCGCCCGCAGAAGCTGCGCGCTAAGTGACAGTTGTCGCTCTGGGGTGACTTCTGCCAGCAGTCGCTCCAGCACCTGCCCGGCCCGCTGAAGCCGACTGCTGTCCTTAGTGCACAGCGACGCCGACGGGTCCGAGGCACGATTGGCACGCACTGCCAAGAGCAAGGCATTGGCGATGTTGTAGAGCTCGAGACAGACAAGGTAACCGTCCTCAGCGTGCTCCGCGGCAGCCAACCCCGTTTCGAACTGCGCCACGGCGCGGTCGTAATCGAGCAAAGAGCAACAGAACGCGCCCAGACGGTTGGCGACCACGGCCCTCAACCTGTCGTCATCGACCGAGGCCAAGCCAAGCATGGTCTTGGTGACCAGATCGGCGGCCAGCGACAACTCGCCTAACCGGGAAGCGAGCACAGCAGCGCGGCTGGCGGCGTCGACAGCGAGGCCTGTTTCGCCCGCCTCCTCGAACAGGGCCATCGCCGCCCGGGCGTCGTCGAGCACCTGACCGTACTCGTACTGGTTGTGACGCACCTGTGCCCGGCAGATGAGCAACCGGGCACGCTCCACGGGACCAGAGGTCTCCTCCAGCGCCACCTCAATATCCCGCAGGCAGCACGCGCGGTCCTCTGGGGATGCGGCTGCCAGCGCGCGCTCAGACAGCTCATTGATGCCGTCGGTACGCGTGCAAACCTTAACCACCAGACTCTAACGGCAGCCGTGACGGTCGGATTTCCTTGTCCACCGCGGAAGTACACCGCTGCGATTCGATAC
>PLKG01000012.1 GCA_003140595.1 Acidimicrobiaceae bacterium
GCCGGCACAAAGTAACTGCCCCACAGCACTCCTGCGGCGCTGGCCCAGAGCAAGCCACGGCGGTTGCTGCTAGCGCCAGTGGCGGCCGAGGCCGCCTGTCCGGCCTGTGTGGCCCCGGCCCGTTTGCGGTCCCAGGCTGGTGCGGCGCCCTGGACCAGTGCCTTGGCTGGACGCTCTTCTTGCGAGCTCACGATCAAGAGCACCCCCACCAAGACGAGCACGAGCGCGGTTGCGACCAGGGCGAACCGAGCGGCGCTGAAGCTGTCCAGTTCGCCAAAGAGAAAGGCGCCCCACACGAACGCCGTGATGATGTTCAGTGGTGTCCACGACCCGGCAGCGCGGGCCAACCCGATGGCCTCCGAGGCGCGAAAGGCAGAGTAGTTTCCCGCCGTCCAAACCAGGCCTCCGACGAAAGGCAACCAGAACTCGCGCCAACCGAAGGAGAGGTGGCCACCGCTGGCGACCAGAGCAACGGCGGCAAAAACGGCATTGCCGACCGTCACGTAAAACGTCCGCGAGCGTTGGGGAACGCCGGGCAGCGCCTGGGCCAGTGGTATCCACGTCCCCCAAGACACGACCGTGACCAGCGCAAGCAATGCGGTCATGATTGCCTTTGCCGCAGGTGCGGGGTGCTCTCGGCTGTCTCCCCGGCCCGTCCGTTCAATAGGTCGGCGGACTGTTGTCGGCGTTGTGACCACGAACGCAGGCCACCTTTGGTGAGGAACGCGGAGAAGGCTTCCTCGGTGGCGCCGACCAGGGGGGCGTCGTCGCCGAAATAGGCGGGGACGAGCGGCGGGGGCGCGGAAAGACGGAAGTGCATGAGGCCGGCGAGGTAGGCCGAGTGGACGTGGTCGCCGGCGACTTCGAGCAATTCTCGTCCCAAGCCCCCGAAGGTGACGATGTCGGGGTCGAGGGCGTTGACGAGGCCGGCAACCCCTCGCCCGGTAGCGCTTGCCATCTGCTGGGCGGCAGCGACCTCTTCGTGCTGGAGGACAGGTGCCGCACGGGCGACGGCGAGGACGTGGCGGACATAGCTGACCTCGTCGGTGGGTTGCGGTTGGTTGAGGGCCCGGGCGACAGCGGCACCGTCGAGGGTGGTGTTCCAGCACCCTCGTGCACCGCAGCGGCACTGTTGGGCTGGGTCACCGAAGGGCATATGGCCAAACTCGCCGGCGGTGCTGGTAGCGCCAAGAACAAGCCGGCCGCCTTCGATGACGCCACCGCCGATGCCGGCGTCCATGTACAAGTGCAGAACCGACCCGGCGCCCACCGCCGCACCGCGACGCGCCTCGGCGATAGCGGCAAAGGAGGCGTCGTTGCCGGCCAGAATGGCCCGGCCGTCTCGCTCGCGCGGCCAGAGCACGCCGAGGTCGATGTCCTCCCAGCCGAGGTTCGCCGCCTGGGCGAGGTGATTGTCAACCACTGTCCCGGGAACAGAGACGGCGACTGCCCGGATGCGGCGACGGTAACGGCCGCGGACACACCGTAACGCCGCTCCCAGTTCATCCAGGACCTGGTCGGGGTCCCGTCGGTGCGCTCGGTCGGCCCGCACCAGCTCGGTCCCGCCGAGCTGCGCCACGGCGAGCTTCCAGGTCTCGTGGCCGACGGCGGCGGCGACCACGAGGGGCCCTCGTGGATGGGGGTGGATGGTCGTCGTGGGCCTGCCGCGCCCACCGGTAGGGGGTGCCGGGCGCTCGGTGACCAGGTCGAGGGCGCGGAGCCGGGCCACGGTCTCGGTGACGAAGCCGCTCGTCATGCCGGTCTCACGAGCTACAGCTACACGCTCGATACCAGGTCGTTCGTGGACGGCCCGGAGAACTGCAACAAGCCCCGTGGCGCGCCGTAGTTCAGTCATCATTCCGTGCCCAGGCATTTTACTCGGTCACCGACTATAACGTGTTCGCCCGTGTGCCACCAGTTGCCGACGGACAGGGCCAGAGCGGACCTCCGGTTTGCACCGTTTAAGTTTCCAGCTCCGCGAAACGCTCAAGAGCGTGCCTAACGGAAACGTTGTCCCCGCGATATCAAGCGTGATATCGCGGTCACATGCAAGGACGGAATGATGAAGCTCGGCGATCTCAGAACTAGCGAAGAGGTTCTCGCGGGCGCTCTGCGCGATCCCGCGTTCCGGGCCGAGTGGGAGCGGACTGCCGTCGCGCGCGCCCTTGCTTCGCAGGTGGTCGCGTATCGAGTCAAGCATGGTCTGTCACAGCGAGCGCTGGCAGACGAGCTTCATATGTCGCAGCCCCAGGTGGCTCGGCTTGAAGCGGCGATCCACAATCCCGAAATCGAGACGCTACGGCGCGTCGCCAACGTTCTCGACGTTGAGTTCGACCTGAAGATCCCGCAACGGCAGGAACCGACACTCAGCTCCAGGCCAAGCGCGAAGGCCGCGTCGCGCCGTAGTCCTTCGCGTGCTCCTGTTACGGGCGTCAGGGACAGCTACGATCTTCCAAAGGCCGCAACGGGTTGACCTGGGATGATGCAATAGCATCTAACTTTCCCTGTTTCGCTCACCCCTGA
>PLKG01000167.1 GCA_003140595.1 Acidimicrobiaceae bacterium
ACAAGGAGCCAGCAGAGGGTGGGGGACCTGGTCACGCGCTGCTGCAGAAGCGATCTGATTGCAGAACCGAGTGACACGAAGTCATCGGTGGACACCCGGTGGCTGGACGCGCACGGACGAGGATCGGGTCCAGTCTGTCGATCACGGCTAATCGAGCGTGTGCGACACGTGCAGGCCAGGCGCGCGATCGCGCGCGTAATACCGGTAAATTCGGGTTGCGAACCGATCACGATGGTGCAGTAAAAGTCCAGGATAAGCAGGGTATTGGCGAATCGGTGCTGGTAGCGCAATTGGCACCGTTTAGCTTTCTCAAGCTGAGAACGCGATTCGCGTCGCCCGCTCCGATCATCGCCCGATGGCGGCTCTCACCGTCTCATGGCTGGATGCCCGCGACGGTGACTTTGGGGGAGAGTTCGAAATTCGACCGCCAGACCCCTGATCCGAGAAGCATCTCTACTCTTTAGACCCCTGAGCCGAGAAGCATCCCTACTCTTTCCCACAACCTGTCCACTGAGGTCTGACGGAGCGCTCCTGACGTGTTGGCCGACGTCCAGAAAAGCCCAGCCAGAAAAGGGGAGAGCTCCAAATTCGACTGCCAGAGCCCTGAGTCGAGAGCATCCCTATTCTTTCCCTACAACCTCTCCGCGAACGTTCGCCGGAGGGCTCCTCGTGTGCTGGCCGGCGCCCAGCGACACGAAGCTAGAGAGCCGAATTCCCAACCGGGACGCCGAAGTTGGCCGCACGCCGCGCCGAAGGCGTGAGGCTGGTGCCTTCAGTGGCAAGGTATGCAGTGTGGGTTGAACCCGAAGGTCGGGCACAAAGAAATCCATTGCAGTGTGGGTTGAACCCGAAGGTCGGGCAGAGGGAAATTCATGCATTCGTGGGCTGAAGTCCATCCCTACTTTTGCCCTACTTTTGTCTCGCGAGCCGCTAATTGGTCGTGCCTGCCCTCTCGGGGTGCCGCGAAGAAAGCCCAGGTAGAGCCAATATTCAGGCCTACTGGAGCCGACTCGAACAGGCCCCAGAGAAGGCTCGGAGATGACTCATAACCCGAAGGTCAAGGCAGACTGAGTTTCTCGGCACAATCAATCGGGCTGGCCGCGATTTGAGGCGCTACGCGACTAACTGGGGTGAGCGGGCAAGCATTGTCGTAGCTGGATGAGCCTTCTATTTGATCCTGCTCTACGCGGGCAAGCCGAACTGGCGGGTGCTCGGCTGAATCGTCCGGTGATGCTCAGACCCCGCCGAAATCCGAAGAGAGGCTTAAGCGGTCTCAAGACACGGTCGCACCACCGGGGTGGCGCCTTAGCGGGGCGTGATCGCCAGGATCACCGGCGTGCTGCGCCGGCGGCCGAGGTGCAGCGCGGACTGGACGAACCACAGCGGTCTGATGATCAGCAGAGCGGAACGGTACTTGTGCATGATCAGCCTCTTAGCGTCGTCGGCCTCTGAGCCGGGAAGCACACGTGCGACCCCGCTCACTTGCTGTCCCCGGAGCCGACCGCTCGCCGTGCACGCCGCCATCTGTACCGCTGGGTTGTGGTGGATGCGCTTGACCTTGCCGGAAGCCACGCCTGTTTGGACCAGCAGTCTGTCGCCCTTCTGCACGAACCACAATGGAGTGGCCACGCCCGTTCCGTCCCGCTTGTAGGTGGTGAGGCTGACGTACTTACCCGGGAACGTCCACGTAACGGGCGCTCCGTCCGTGCGTGTTTCGTCTGTTGTCATTTCGAGTCCCTACGGATCTCTCGCTCACGGTCATTCGCTAATGATCATTGTCACATGGTGCCGCCGCTGAAGCCCCTGACCAACGTCGCGCTGAAGGTCACCGGAGGTCGCGCCGACAGGGTAGGCGCAATTGCCGTGATCAAGCCGACGGCACCGGCGACGACGCTCGCGGCCGAGTACCTGAGCGATGATCCGCCGACTGCGCCACCCCTTGACAGCCATTACATCGCGATATATCGTTATACAACGTGAGCGGTCGGAAGATCAGCTACACGACTTGCGGGACCGGCCATCCGGTCGGTCCGGAACGAGAATTCAAGGAGAACAACCTGATGTATGGACACAAGAGATTCGATGACACCAACGCCAGCCCCGATGCAGGACCGGGTTTCCCCGGTCGCCGTGACCGGTACGACCGCCTCGGCGGTGCTCCCCGAGGACGGGTGGGCGGCCGCGGCAGAGGATGGGAGGACGCCTTCGGCTTCGGAGGCGGCCGCCACGGGGCCTTCGGCCCGGGATTCGGGCCCCCGATGTTCGGACGCGGCCTGAAGCGGGAACGGGGGGACGTGCGAGCGGCCATCCTCGCCCTGCTGGCCGAGGAGCCGATGCACGGCTACCAGATCATCACCGAGCTCACCGAGCGCAGTGGTGGCGTCTGGAGCCCCAGCCCCGGCTCGGTCTACCCCACCCTCCAGGCCCTGGAGGACCAGGGACTGGTCACCGCGGACAAGAGTGAAGGCCGCAGGGCCTTCAGCCTGACTGCCGAGGGCCGTACGGTAGCCGAGGAGGTCGCTGACGGCCCGGCGCCGTGGGAGCGAGCGGCCCGAGGAGCCGACCGCTCCCTGCTCGACCTGCGGGGCCTCATGGTCGAGGTCGCCGCGGCCATCATGCAGGTGGGCCGCTCCGGCAGCGAGAGCCAGGTGAAGGCGGTCGGCGAGATTCTCGCGGACACCCGCCGGCGCATCTACCTGGTGCTGGCGGACGGCGCCTCGGCCACGGACGACACCGAGGCCGAGTCCACTTCGTGAGTCCGGACGCCGATCGGCTGGCCAAGAGCGGCAGGCCGCCGCTCATCCGGATCATCTGGGTGAGCGGTGCTCGGCCCCGGCCTGACCTAGATCCGCGTCATCGACACGCCCGGTGCGAGGGCAAGCGGGACTGCAATCGACCTCTGCCCCACCCAAAGTTTGGAGCCACAACATGACCTCTCGAACTCCCCAAGCCGAACGATCGAGCTCCGGCGCCGACCAGGCTGGGCGCGACAACTCCCTTTCTGGAACCGTGGCCGTTGAGGCGCGCGGCCTGACGAAGCTGTTCGGCACCAATCGCGCCGTGGACGACATCGACCTCACCGTCATGGAAGGCGAGATCTTCGGGGTGCTCGGCCCGAACGGCGCNNAAGGCCACGCTGTGCGGCAACTGATCGGCGTCACCGGTCAGTTCGCGTCGGTCGACGAGAACCTGACGGCGCGCGAGAACCTCTGGCTGTTTGGTCGCCTGCAGGGATTGTCGTCCAAGAGGGCCCACAGCATCGGCGACGACCTGCTCGCACAGTTCGAACTCACCGACGCCGCTCGCCGCCCGATCTCGCAGTTCTCCGGCGGCATGCGCCGCCGCCTTGATCTCGCGGCCAGCCTGATCACCAGACCCGCACTGATCTTCCTCGATGAGCCCACGACCGGTCTCGACCCCCGGAATCGCAGCCAGATGTGGGACACGATCCGCGACCTGGTCGCTGAGGGATCGACCATCATGTTGACCACCCAGTACCTCGACGAAGCCGACGCACTCGCCGGGCGGATCGCGGTCATCGATCGCGGTCGGAAGGTCGCCGAGGGCACACCGAGTCAGCTCAAGGCCCGAATCGGCACATCGAGCCTCCGTGTCCAGATGGCCGAGGGCGCCGACACGGCAAAGGCAGTCGCACTGGCTGCGGAACTGACGCGTGTCACACCGATCATTTCCCCAACCAGCTCGGGATTCAGCCTCACGCTGAGCGACGCCAACCAGGCTGCCGACGTCCTCATCGCGCTGCGGAACCACCAGCTCGATATCACGAGCACCACCATCGAACAACCGAGCCTCGACGAGGTGTTTTTCGCCCTGACCGGCCACACGAGTGAAACCCGTCTCCCTGAAACCGAGGTGAGCCAATCATGACCGCAACCATCACCAACCCAATCACCACGGGCCGACCGGTCGCACGCACCGTCCAAGCGTCAGTACCCGTGTGCGACGCGCTCACCCAGATCACGACGCTGGCATGGCGCGCCCTCATAAAGATGAGTCGCAATCCCGAACAGCTCGTCGACGTCACCGCGATGCCCGTGCTGTTCACCGTGATGTTCGGGCTCATGTTCGGCGGGGCCGTCTCCGGCAGCACCGCCCACTACCTGCCGACCCTCATCCCGGGCATCATCGCCATGACCACCATCACCGCGTGCGTAGCCGCCGGCATCCAACTCCGAGATGACATGGACAAAGGCGTGTTCGACCGCTTCCGGTCGCTGCCCATCGCCCGGATCGCCCCGCTCGCCGGACCGATGATGGCCGACCTCGCCCGCTATGCCATTGCGGCCGGCATCACCCTGACCGTGGGCGTAGT
>PLKG01000127.1 GCA_003140595.1 Acidimicrobiaceae bacterium
CTCCTTGATGGCCACCAAACTACAACCACTGTTCATCGCTGCACTCTGGCCGAACCGCCACCAGCGAGGTCCCGGACCTGCTGGAGCGTCGCCATCGTCGTGTCGCCTGGGAAAGTTGTGAGCAGCGCGCCGTGCGCCCAGCCGAGCTTGAGTGCCTCCTGCGGTTCCTCACCCGCCAACAGGCCATAAAAGAGGCCCGCCGCGAAACCGTCCCCTCCGCCGACGCGATCGAGCACGTCGAGGTCGCACGTTGGTGCCGTGAGTATCTGGCCGTCGATCGAAGCAACTGCTCCCCAACGGTGTCGGCTGCTCGAGATGACGTCTCGCAACGTGGTCGCGACGACTTTGATCTGCGGGTAGCTGGCGAGAACTCCATCGATCATCGCGACGAAAACACTCGAGTCCAGACCGGATGCGCGGCCAATATCGGGGCCGGGAATGCCAAGCGCCTTCTGGAGATCCTCCTCGTTCCCCACCAGAACGTCTACGTTCTCGACGATGCGACGATAGATCGGCACGGCCTGCTCGCGGCCGCCCCAGATGTTCCACAGCTTCTGGCGGAAGTTGAGATCGAAGGAAACGACGGCACCGGCCGCTTTGGCCTCTTTCATGCCCTCGATGATCAGCTCGCTGGTCGTGGCGGACAAAGCAGCGAAGATCCCGCCGCTGTGAAACCAGCGCACGCCACCCCGGAAGATCTCGCTCCAGTCAAAGTCTCCCGGCTTGAGCTCAGCGGCGGCCTCGTTCGCCCGGTTGTAAAAGACGACCGGACCGCGAACGCCAAATCCGCGGTCGCTGTAGACAGTCGCCATGTTCGGTCCCCTGACGCCGTCGTGTTCGAAGAGCTTGTAAAACGGTGTTACTCCTCTTGCCCGCACCCCATCGGCGATCAGGTCTCCGATCGGGTACTCGACCATGGCGCTCACGATTCCCGTCTTGAGCCGGAAGCAGTCCGCAAGATTTGCGGCCACGTTGAACTCGGCGCCGCTCACGTGGATGTGGCACTCCCGCGCCTTGCGGAAGGGGATCACTCCGGGATCGAGACGATGGTTGAGCGCCCCAAGAGCGATGAAGTCCAAGTCGGCACGCGGTTGGATGTTCAGTCCGTACCTCATCGGCCTTCACCCGGCGCGCCAACGATCTGGACATCGCTGACCATACGCTTCCTCCTGCCACGGGTCCCCGGGCTCCTTCGCTCCTCGCCGACTGTGTTCCTCATGTCATCGTCCTTGCATGTCCTCTGCTGGGAGTTAGGTACACCTAGATTCGTCTCTCAGTTTCGCCTGTCAAGTCGTTCCCAGCGTTTGCAGTGTGTTCGCCAGCGCCGTCGGCTCGACGAGACAGGCTGTGTCAAGAAGGCTACGCGCGATGACTTCGGTCGCTGCGACATCCCGCGGATTGCGGCAGCAGACCCTGGTGGTTCCGTGTGCTCGTTCAGTACGGCGAGGGCTACTACCCATGACGACGAACCGACGGCTTCACCAATTTCATTGTCAACTGCGACGTCAGTCGCGCTACTCCCAGAAGGTCGGCCAGATGGTCGATGAGAAACGCCTCATGGGCCACCTGGTCGCTCACGGCGACCCGGAACAGGTAGTCGGGCACGCCGAAAATCCGTCTATTCGACGACCTCGGCCAGCCGTCGCGGTTCTCTCGAGGCGTTGCGACCGTGCCATCACCGAGATTCGGCCACCGCCGGCGTAGCCACCGAAAGCAAGGCGGGACACAGACCCTCCTGCTCTGAGGGCTCAGACGGCTTCGATTATCCGGCTGTCGTGTGTGACGGCTATGCGCTGGCCCGGTTGCAAGACCAGGAAATCGTCATCCCACTCGGCTGCCAAAAGTTTCCGGACGAGCTCGGGATCGCCCCTGAGCTGCTCGAAACGCCAGCCGTATTGTTTCGCATCGCTGGCCGCCTGCTCCCTGAACTGTCCGGACTTCCCTAATCCCGTCTCGACGTACGCCGCGCGGGAGTAGTGGCTATGCCACTGCCCAAGAACCTCCATAAGGTATTGCGCGTTATCTTCGCCGTATTTGGCGACCATATAGTCGTAATCCTGGTCCATCGAAGTCAACACGCCCATGGTCAATCGGCGGCCGTTTGTACCGACCTGGGCTTCTCGCTCCATATAGTCATCCGAATAGTAATAAGTACCCGGGGTCGCGGAGAATTCGGCGTCGTAGCGCTGCCGAGATCCGAGGTAGAGCGTAATGCAGTCGTGCGCGCGCGCCACGGCGACTGGCAGGTCCCGGGCCTGCAAACCCTCGAGAGCGAGGTTGCAAAGACCGTAGAGCAGGACGATCGCCTGGTATTTCGCAGCGGGCGTGGCGTCGATCTGGCTCTGCAGCCGGCTGAGCCTGGAGGCGGGCCTATCGTCGTGCAGCGCCTGCTCGAGGAGCTCGACGTCGATGACGTGCGGCGCCAGTGCGGCCTCCCGATAAAGGGTCCGCGCCATGACCTCACAAGCTATTGCCCGAATCCGCATCGACCCACCATTCCCGTCTCGGCTGTTTGTTGTCGATCCGCTAAGACTGCGTTAGTTTCCACAATACTGGCTGACAGCGTGCCCCTCCACGTGGACAGAACGTTGTCTATAGCTTGAGGACCCGACGATCATGCCATCGCGTCGATTACTCGATAGACGCGCGCCTGATGGCAGGCTGTTCGTGCTCGGCGGTGGCATACCCGTAGTCTCCGGGAATTCTGGCCATCCGAGTTGTCCTCCGATGCTCGAGAGCGGACTTGCCGCCAACAAAGCGCGCCACTCGCGTTCGTCGTGACCGTCACACGCGAGTGCGTCGACACTGCCCCGCGCGCACCACCTCACTCGACCGTGAGGCGAGCCGATTTCGTTGATCGGTCTCGGCGTCACCCCTCCTACAGACAGCGTTGACCGTCGACCTCGAAGAGCCAACCGTAGACTGAACTTGTGATCACTCCTCGGCCCAGAATCGAGGTACCGCGACCAGCATTCCTGTTTGATCTGGACGGGACACTCGTGGACTCCGTCTACCAGCACGTCATCGCCTGGCAAGAAGCCCTTGCGGAGTCCGGCGTGCCGCTCTCGGTGTGGAGGATCCATCGCCGGATAGGAATGAGCGGAGGATTGTTCCTCAACGCCTTACAGCGTGAGACCGGAGTCCAGCTCGACACCGAAGCGCTCGAGCGGCTGTCGTCACTTCATGCCGAGTACTACCTACGCCGCGCAGGTGGGGTGGTACCACTTCCCGGCGCGATTGAGCTCCTCGGCTATCTCAGGGATCACGAAGTGCCCTTTGCGATCGCAACTAGTGGGTCACGCCTGACCGCCTCGTCGGCGATCGAGCTGTTGGATTTGCCGCCCGACACCGTCCTTGTGACTAGGGACATCGTGGAGCGGGCCAAGCCCGACCCACACCTGTTCCTGGCTGCCGCGAGCCTGCTCGAGGTCGATCCCCGCCACTGCTTCGTCGTCGGCGACAGCGTGTGGGACCTTCTGGCCGCCCAGCGGGCCAGCTCACTGGGAGTCGGTCTGCTCTCCGGCGGCTACGGGCGAGCCGAGCTCCAGGCAGCTGGTGCGTACCGGGTCTACGCAGATCCCGAGGACATGCTCGACCATCTGGAAGAGGTCGGAGTTCGCCCCGCCACATAGCCTCAGAAAGCCGGTAGTTCTCCAGCTATCAGTAGGCAGAGTCTGCCCTCTAACCGATCGGTCGCCAAACGGAGAGCACCATGGGGGCCTCAAATTCTCCGAAGGAATCAGCGTCGTCGACAATGGCAAGTTGGCGCACAATCCCTGTCCTTACGGTAAGGAGGTCAACGCTCGCCTTGCCGGCCGAGGTCATGTGGACAAAGGTGACCGTGGACCCGCTGGGGCTCGGAACCGGGTCGGCGTCCCCGGTATCGGCATCGGTGAGTTCTCGCTCGTGCTCCCCCGCCGCGTCGCCGAGCCAGATGGTCCCGTCGGCGACAATGCCGTTCATCTGTACTGACTGCTGCATGCGCACCTCGAACAGCGCGCCTACTGTACGCGCGAGAGCCGGGTCGAGGATGGTACTAGCGG
>PLKG01000100.1 GCA_003140595.1 Acidimicrobiaceae bacterium
CTTAGTACCCGCTCTCTTGAGCGATAATGCCGGAATGGCTGATCTCAATGTATTAGGCGGCGAGCTGGAGCCTTGCGGCACCGACCCGGTGACCGGCTTCTATCGCGACGGGTGCTGCCGGACGGGAGCCGAGGATCGGGGCAGCCACACAATCTGCGCGGTCGTCACAACCGAGTTCCTCGAGCACCAGCGTGGCATCGGTAACGATCTCAGCACTCCGATGCCTCAGTTTCGTTTCCTCGGCCTTGTGCCCGGGGATCGATGGTGCGTAACGGCACGCAATTGGCTGCGGGCCCACGAGGATGGGGCCGCCGCGTACGTCGTGCTCGCATCGACTCATCAGCGGGCTCTCGAGGTCGTCCCACTCGCCGTGTTGCAAGAGCATGCCGTCGACGTCCCTGCAGGCCCGGGCGCTCTCGAGGGTTAGAAACCCACAGTCGCGTCTCGTGCCGTGATGCGGCAGCCCCGGAGGCACCACAGCGCTTCCTCACCGAGCAGCTCAAACGTGGACGCGCTCGGGTACCAAGGACAAATACCAGCCGGAGAGAAGCTACTCCCGCCCCAAAGCTAGGTCTGAGCGTTGCCCTAGTCTCAAACCGGACCGGCCGACGAGGGCGCTGACCCCCAACTCTGGGCAAGCGGGTCGAGCACGTCCTTCAGCGTCGGCGATCCGACTTCACGCAGCTCGTAGGAAACTCGCCTTGAGGGGTGGCCAAGGTCGACGAGCCGCGCGAGGTCCATCGGAGTGCCGATGACCACGACGTCACAGGCGGCTTGGCGCACTGTGGCGCCGAGCTCCGCGAGTTGCTCGTCTCCGTAGCCCATTGCCGGCAGCACAGCGCCGATGCCGGGGTAGCGGGCATAGGTCGCGGCAATCGAGCCGACGGCATAGGGACGCGGGTCGATAATCTCTGCGGCGCCCTCATGGTCGGCGGCCACGGTACCAGCGCCGAAGGGCATACCACCGTGAGTGATGGTGGGGCCGTCCTCGATGACAAGGACGCGCTTGCCCGAAAGACTCGGGCCCTCCCCGAGGGTGACGGGCGAGGCCGCCTCGACGATACGTGCGCGCGGGTTGAACGTCTTCACGTTGGCCAACACTTGGGCGATGTCCGCGGGAGCGGCCGAGTCGATCTTGTTTACGACCACAACGTCTGCCCTCAGTAGGCATGTCTCGCCGGGGTAATAGGTGAGCTCGTGTCCAGGGCGCAACGGGTCCACGACGGTGATCTGGAGGTCGGGGACGAAGAAGGGGAAGTCGTTGTTGCCGCCGTCCCAGATGACGACGTCGCACTCTGCCTCGGCCTGGCGCAGGATCTGCTCGTAGTCGACGCCGGCGTACATCACCATGCCCATGCGGACCGGCTCCTCGTACTCCTCCCGCTCCTCCAAACTGGGGTGGGACGCGTCGATCTCGGCCACCGATGCGAAGCGCTGCACTCTCATGGCCTCGAGGTCGCCATAGGGCATCGGGTGGCGCACGAGAGCGACCCGAAGCCCCGCTTGGAGGAGGATCTGCCCTACTCGGCGAGTGGTCTGGCTCTTGCCACACCCGGTCCTCACAGCGCAGATGGCCACAACAGGCTTGACGCTGCGCAGCATCGTGGCGTCCGGCCCGAGAAGGCGAAAATCGGCCCCCGCTGCCAGGATGGCGGATGCCTTGTGCATGACCTCGACATGAGGGAGATCCGAGTAGGCGAGGATGACTTCGTCGATGTGTTCGCGCGCGATCAGTTCAGCGAGCTCCTCCTCCGCCACGATGGGAATGCCGTTGGGGTAGAGCGGCCCGGCGAGCGAGGGAGGGTACGAGCGATCTTCGATGCCGGGGATCTGAGCAGCGGTGAAGGCCACAACCTCTGTCGATTCGTCGTGGCGGAACACGGTGTTGAAGTTGTGGAAGTCGCGCCCTCCGGCGCCCGCAATGACTACACGACGCTTCTTATCGGCCATGGAGCCATCATTGCACCTGGCCGCACCTTGGCGGGTAGGGCCATAGGGCCTTGCGAGGCTCGGAGCGGCGGACCAGGCAACATTGTCCTGGTGCACCTGTCCCAATTCGTTCGGCCGAGCCGCCATGCACGAACAAGAGGGGCCAGCACGCACCTTCGACGAACTGGGCGACCTCGTCACGATTGGCAATGAGGCTCGGACCCGCATCGGTTCGGTCGACCCGGCGCTTACCAGCAGGTGGTCGGCATTGACTTCTGACAACTGGTCGGTCCGTCGGATAGTCCTGATGACCAGGGGACTTCTCAGTTCCGGCCCGCGGTAACCTCGTCGTGTGCGGTCGCTCCTGCGAGGGGCTTCGAAGACCAGAGTCACGTTTTGTCTCGGGGTCGTCTTCGTGCTCTGCGCCGGATGCGGGGCCTCCGCTTTCCGACTCGCACATTTCGACCCAGCTCAGGCGAACCTACGGACGGCGCTCAAGGGAGCCGCCGTCTTCTACTCGTCCAACAGCGACAGCTATGAGGGCATCGACGGCGGTGAACACCTTTCGTCAGCTGTGCCCTCGATAGCCGACCTCGACACCGGCCTGACTTACGTATCGGGGCACACGGCTTCCCCGAACAGCGACATCATCAGCGTCTACGCGCCGAGCCGTTCTGTCCTGGTCCTGACCGCTTACATGCCAGGGCTTCAGACCTGCTGGGGCATTCTCAGCTTGAGAGCCAGCCGGGCAAACCCTTATTTCTCAGCGTTCCCGAGCACTTCGACGTCAGGCACCTTCTACTTCACGAAAGCTTCGTCAGCTCCGAAGTGCAGTGCGGCCACAAGCCACTCGCCTTCAGCGTTGAGCACAAGGGGGTTCCCGGCGCTCTAAGCCGTCGACGCCTGAGTTGCCGCCATTGAGCCTTTCCCTTCGCCACGTCCGGCTTGAGCGCACTTGCCGACGCGGGTCTGTTCCAGTCCCGCTGACATGGACGTTAAGCAGTCTGCAATGAGTACAGAATTGTCCTGGCAACAGTGCCGCCACCCGCCAACCCGATAGAGACGAAGTCCGGGGTGGCCCGCCCAGGCACCGTGACGCGAAGCAACAGGATGCTGTAGTCCGGAGTGCTGCTCGGACAGACAACAAGACCGTCAACGTGGAGGCAAGCACCTCCTGGGGAGAACGACCCAGTAGGACCTTGGATTCTGCTGTCGACGCGCACGCCTTCCGAGGGCACGACCGGGAAGGGCAACATAGCCGCGCATGGCAGAGCCAAGAACTCCTTGTCGGTGTCGAGGGTGACTCCTTGAGAGATCGCGATTCCAACAGGCCCGCATAGGTTCCACGTATCGGTTCGCTGGACGGGCCAGGCCGTAGGGACCGAGAGACGAAGCCCGGCGAAGGAAACGGAATGCCACGATGGAGGAACAGACGGCGCAGCTCCGGGTGCAAGTGCCATGACGCGAGGCGAAGCCATCAAAGTACCTAAGACCTGATGGGCCAGGTGGCCCTTGGCAGTGACTTCAAATCCCAGGGAGGGCGCGTAGTACACGTAACTCACGGGATCACCCGTCGGACCGAGGTAGACCGGGACGCCGTTGAGGATGATGGGCTTCTCGTTTGCATACTTGGATGGCAGGTGGCTCATCGGGTCAAGGCTCACCAGCGTGCTCTGAGAACCTGCTGGACAACCCCCACCGGTCGCCGTCGTGCCCCTCGGCGCGATGAGCAACTCCCCACGTTCGCCAACTGGGCTGCAGAAAGGAGCCTGTCCCGGATAGGCAACCGAAAACGAGGCTGGCACGGACACCTGTACTTTGCCGTAAGCAACCGGCACCCAGCCCGTCGGTGTGACCGACAGGCCTAGGGCTGGCTGCGGCCTCTCCGCACGTGGGACTTTCGTGATGGCCGCAGCGACGGACTCGGAGCCGGTAGACGCGGCGATGACGATCGCGAGGATCACCGTCGCGAGGGCACGCGGTCTCATTGTTGCCATGCCCTCACGAAGCGACGACGGCGTTCGTTCGCGTACGGCAAGCCCAACGGCGACATGTGCAGACGAGGTGACCTGCGGGACAGGCCCTAAGACGCCGGCGAACCGCTTCCCGCATAAACCGGGGAGAGGGCGATCTGCCCGCACTGCAACTTCTGAATCGTGCTGCCGCCGTAGGGCTGAATCCGCCATGACACGGTGATCGCCCGGCTGGCATCGGGAGGTGTGACCGCCACCTTTGCCGAAGTTGGACAGACTGCTGTTCCGTATCCCGTTGCGTCGGTGTAACCGACCTCGAACGACGCCTCGGCACCCCCAGTGATGACTACCGCCTTCTCGGGCAGGACCGGGACTGTGTAGGAAGGGCCGTCGGTTACCTCAGTTGGGATGGGGCGTCCGGCAGCGTCGAGCATCTCCACGCTCGGATATCCCTTGAGCGTGCACGTCGCGGCCGAGACGTTCTTGAAGCTGACGACTTGTCCGATGTGGCCCATCGCGGCGTCAGCGGCCCCGAGTTCCACGGCGAGCTGTGATGCCGAGCAGTATGTGGCGGACGACACCGCCGTAGCCGCCCGTGCCGCGGCCTGGGCCGCGGCCTCTGCCTTTTCGGCCGCGGCTGCCGCGGCCTTGGCCGCCGCTTCAGCCTGCACCGCCGCGGCCTGCGCTGCCTTCGCTGCTCTCGTGAGGGCTGGCGCGGTCGAGCTCGTGCAGCCGGCGAGCAACAGGACCAAGCCCATCATCACTGTCGTGCTGACCTTGTGCATCGCGCTCATCCTTCCATGAAGCACCCGGGGCGGAGGTTCGCGTACGCCATCCGAGCCTGTTGATCGTGCTCATGCAGAATGCTGAGCCTTCCGCAACCCGACGGGACTGGATGCACCGAACGTCTCGTAGCCGACGACTTCAAGGACGGACTCGACCGGTGCGAGAGCGACGACATTGCCTGAGTCGTTCGCTCCGCCCTTGCGGTGGCCAACACCGCCGGGGATCAGCGCTGAGCGTGCGCACGTTGCTGATCGTCCCACGTCCCGCCGCCGCCAAGAGGTCGGGCAAGATGGCTCGAACGCGGGCTCGGTGGCTCAGCAGCGGTGCTTGGACACCGCGCAGCCGTGGCCCAAGTCCCCTGACGCTGGCGGAACGGTCTGACGCTAGGAGAGCTCGCCCTTGAAGAAGACGGCCTCGTCCTTGACGCGCCCGACCCCGACGTGGCGCCCATCTACATCCTCGATCACGAACTCGTAGCTGCCGTAGGAAGTCATCGTCGGCTCGCGAACGATGCGCGCACCCCGATCGGCGAACTCGGTGTAGAGCAGGTCGATGCCTTCCACATCCGCCGGGTCGAAATAGAGGTCATAACCGGCACCAAAGCGGGAAGCGTTCGACTCGACCTGGCCGTGCTTTGCCTGCACGACGATGATCTCGACCCTGTCCCTGTAGAGCGTGGCGAATCGTTCTTCCGCTTCGTAGTGCTCGACGACTTCGAAACCAAGGACAGTGCAGTAGTACGCCGCCGTCTTGGCGACGTCGGCTGAGGCCAGGACGGGAGCAACGTTGTCAAGTCTCGCTCGTCTCACGGGGCGAGAGTAGCCATTGCTCACCTGCGCCGTCGCCGACTTGCACTATGGCGTCTGCTGGAGAGTGCGGGGTGCCCGTCGTCAGTTCCGGCTAACTGAGCGGTAGTGTCCGTTCATGCTCAGACGGCGCCGTGCTGGTGCCTCCGTCGGGGCAAGCCTCGTCGGGACGCTCCTGGTGCTGGGGAGTCTTGCCGCATCCGTCTCCGGCGCGGCCACTCCCATGTCCGTGCCAAAGACCCTGACAGGCACATATCAACTGTACTGCCCTGACCCGGTCGAGACGCCGATCGTGCTGCACGTGAGGACACGAGCGGTGATCTCGCCGGTCAAACCTGCCCAGGGCCGCCATTTCCAGGTGGCAGGCTTTCAGACAGAGGTCACCTTCCCACAGGGCCTGGCCTCCGCGCTTTCACAGATGAGCCCGATCACCGGCAAGGTCGCCGGTACGGTGCTTCTCGTGGGGGCCGCCCCTTCCAAGCACGCCGTGGCGGAGTCCTTCGTCGCGATCATCCCGGCATCTCTTCCGGCCGCGGGGTTCAACTTCTGGGTGCCCGGCCGTGCCATCAGCCTCGGCGTATTCACCGCGACCGCAAAGGCCTTAGTCGTTGAAGAGGCCAGCCGGTTCCAACTGACTCTGGAGGTAGGAAAGGGTAGCCAGGCGGAGACTCGGGTCCTCGCCTGCACGGCCTTTGCCAACGCCACGCAGGACTTCGTGAGGTCCCAACCTTGGGTTGGCACCAAGGAGCCACCCCCCGCTGATGCCATCATTCCTGTCATCGCTCTGGGACGATAGGGCCCAACCAGCCCCACGCACCTTGACCTCGTACGGCCAGCTCGCCCGTGACCGAGGCATGGAGGCGTCGGCACCAAAGCTCAAGGAGTCGTCCGATGAGTGAGTGGCATTACCCGGAGGTGGGCGGGACCCAGGACGTGTTCTTCGACCGTGCGACGGCTCGCTTCTTGCCGACGATCGTCGCAGGGGAAGGCGTCTATCTCATCGATGATCGCGGCAGGCGCCTTCTCGATGTTTGCTCGGGACCGTTCCTCGCGGCACTCGGACAAGGAAACGAGCGCGTCCTGCAGGCAATGGTGGAACAGGGCCGGAAACTGACCTATACGTACTCGCGGACGACAAGACATCCCGCCAACGCGGCTCTCGCAGAACGGATAGCTTCTCTTGCCGGCGCCGGCTTCGAGCGTGTGCACCTGACTTCCGGCGGCTCCGAAGCGGTCGAAATGGCGCTGAAGTTCCTGCGTGCCCACGCGGTAGCCAGCGGGCAGGGACAACGCAACAGGGTGATCTCGATGATGCCCGGCTACCACGGAGCGACGCTTCAGACCCTGGGCCTCAACGGCGACGTCCTGGCGCCGGCGTTGTGGAGTTCAATGACCGTGTACTCAGAGAAGATCCCGGCGCCTCTGACTTTCAGGGCTCCCAGTCCCGAATCGGCTGCCTCGGCAAGCCTGACAGCGCTCGAGGAGACGATCCAGAGGATAGGACCTGAGCAAGTCCTGGCCTTTGTGATGGAACCGATTGGCGGCCAATCCTCTGGAGTGAACGTGCCCCACCCGTCGTTCGCCAGCGGAGCGCGCTCCATCTGCGACCGCTACGGCATCCGGCTCGTGTTCGACGAAAGCGTCAGCGCTTTCAGGACAGGACGCTTTCTGGCAGCACACCACGCTCCCGACGCGCTGCCCGATGTCGCCGTGCTCGCGAAGGGCTTGGCTGCCGGCTATGCGCCGCTAGCCGCAGCGCTCGTTCCGGCCGCACTCGTGGAAGAGCTCTCCGCAACTACCGGGTTCGTCGTGTCCCACTCCTACGACGCGAGTCCGATCGCATGTGCAGCCGGCGCCGCGGTGCTCGACGAGATCGTGGAGCGCGATCTGATTGCCAACGCGGAACGGGTCGGCGCAGAGCTTCGAGCCGGACTGGAAGTGATCGCCGAGAACTCGCCATTGATCGGAGACGTCCGCGGCCGAGGACTGCTTCTCGCGATCGAACTCGTCTCCGACAGGACCACCCTTGCGCGGTTTCCAGCCGAGGTCGATCCCGGTTCGGTTGTCCTCCGCCACGGCCTCGACCATGGGCTTCTTCTCTACTCGCGTCGCCAGAACAGAGGGCGCTTCGGCGACTGGCTCCTGATCGCCCCGCCGCTCGTGATCGACGCCGAGGTGTGCGGCGACCTGCTCGGCAGACTCGAATCAACGCTCGCCTCCGCGGCAAACGAGCTTGTCCGGTCCCACACGTCGAACGGTACCGACCCGCTCTGACCGGGTCACCAATGATGGGTCCGGCTGATGAATTGCATCCACCGCGCCTCGAGTCACGCTGTTGGTCGCCGGACGGACGTTAGAGGCGAATTCCACCCGCGGCGAGTACGCGAAACTCGCCTCGGGAAGCTTCATGCAGGCATGATCGCGACGTCTAGCTCACCGGAGGTGCGCTCACCACGAAGCCTCCGTGCCCTAGTCGTAACCAGCCTTCTTCTCGCCAGCCTGCTCTGCGCGTGCAGCCAGGTGCAGGCGCGTGGCGGCCGATCCACCTTGACGCCGTCAAGGGCGGTACTGGCGATGCTTAGCAGCAAGAGTTCTCTCTCTCGACCTGAGCTCGCGCGACGTGACGCGGCTCGGTTGCTCACCCTGGTACGGCTGCCACCCGAGTCGCGCCGGCTGGCCCAGGCGCCGCGAAGCGATGCGAAGATCTTGAGCTCGCCAGCCCAGAGCCTCGGCGATCCGGACCTCGTCGACCTGCACCGCTTCTTCGTTGCCCCAAAGAGCGCATCGGAGCTGTACGGCTACGAGAAGAGTCACCCGCCGATTGGCTCCACGAGCCGCGGCGGCTACAACGGTTCCGGCACGTCCACGACATCTGGGAACACCGATGAGTGGTTCGTCTCCTATAGCTGGCTTCCCGTCAAGACGCTTCTCGATGCTCGCGTACTGGTCGTCTCGATCGCGGCTCTGCCGGGTCGTCGCAGCGCGGTCCGCCTTGACGCCGAGGTCACGTGGCTACCGGCAAAACCCGTCGGCGACACTATCCCTGCAGGAGCAACGGTCCTCACCGCGGTGTTGTCGGCCGGCATGAACCCGGGCGAAGCCGGCCATGGGCCAGTCACGACCACGAATCCGGAGAAGATCGAGGCGATCCGGGACTTCATCAACCAACTGAACGTCGTCGCTCCGGGCGTCAGGTTCTGCCCGGTCGACTTCGGGCAAGATCTCACCGTGAGCTTCAGTAAACAGGCCCAGGCGAGACCATTTGCGGTCGTCGTGGCCGACGTCGCCGGCTGCGAGGAAGTCCAAGTCCGGCGCCTCGGGCACCTAGCCAAGCCCGGGCTCTCCGGATACGGCCTTGTGCCCTTCATCGAGCGCGAGCTCGGCTTCACTTGAGAGCGCGCATGGAAGGCACCGGTCGACGCTCGAGTGTGATGGACTCGGTGGCAATACCCCTGTCGACATCAGCGAAGCGGTCGCACGAATGACTCGAGCTTCCCGAGCCAGACGCCGCGCCGACGACCGGACGTCTCAGACTGGGACCGCCAAGACCTGTTTCCTCTCCACTTGCACCGCCTCGCGCCAAATCCGGCGCGGACATCGAGAAGGGATAGACCCATGAGCTCGACGCCTGAACCCACTGAGCGACCGTACGCGCCGGTATCGACCGAGACTCATACCGCCCGAACCAAGCACCGCAGTGTGGCAAGTGATCGGCACCGCTTGCTCGGCGCCGGTGGGTCGTTGGCTCTGGTCATGAGCCTCGTCCTTTGCGGTGTGCTGGTTTTCGCCGGCAGCGCAGCGACACAGCCGGCCAAACACCCGCGAGGCAAGGTGTTCGTCTCGGACCGCATCGGGAGTGCGTACGAGCTCACCGCGACCGAGGCGCCGGCGTCGAGGGCGACACCCAGAGTGGCAAAGGCCGTGGAGAACGCCGAGGTTGGTTTCTCGCTCGACCTCCTGAACAGGCTGGCAGCCTCAAGCGATGCGAATGGCTCCACCAACGAGCTCGTCTCACCGTCCAGCTTGGCGACCGCACTCGCAATGCTGGAGCTCGGCGCGTCGGGTTCCACTGAGCAGGGAATCGCCACGACGCTTCATACCGCAGGGCTGACTGCTGAAGAGCAGGCCGCCGGGTGGTACAGCCTGGCGGCCCTGCTCGCCAGCGAGACTTCAACGTCCGCCGCGAACCTGAAGCGGGCACCCGAGCTTGACGTCGCGAATTCTCTCTGGGTCCAGCAGAACTTCGCCGTGCTGCCGGCTTTCGTGCGCGCGCTGTCGAGCGAGTTTCAGACCGGAGTGTGGCAGGTCAACTTCCAGACCGATCTCAAAGGGGCAGCCGACGCCATCAACGAGTGGACCAGCGAGCACACCAAGGGCCTGATAAAGCAGCTCTTCAGTCCTGGCAGTCTCACCCCGACCACCGTTCTTGTGCTCGCCGATGCAGTCTTCTTCCACGCTGACTGGGCCGCCCGGTTCGAAAGCGCGACGCCCGACCAGCCGTTCTATCTCACCACGGGAGCGAGAGAGAACGTACCGTTCATGAGCTCCGAACCGATCGGCACGCCGAAGGCGTTGACGGTCCCGGTGTCGACTACGGACAAGTACGTGGCGGTCGAGCTTCCCTACACGGGAAAGAAACTGGGTGCCCTCGTGCTGATGCCGACGGCGACGTCGCTTCCGCAGTTCGTCTCGATGCTCACCCCGGCCTCGCTCGGCCAGATAGTGAACGGCATGTCAGCTGAGTCCGTCCAGCTCTCGATGCCCACCTTCACACAGCGTTCTGACAATCAGCTGGTCCAGACGCTGTCGTCGATGGGCATGTCCCAGGCGTTCCAGAGCGGGGCCGACTTCAGCAAGATCAACGCGACTGTGCCACTCGCGGTTCAGGCCGTCGAACAGCACGCCTACCTTCAGGTCACGCCGAAGGGCACCACGGCAGCGGCGGCGACAGGAATCGGCGTCATAGCCACCGCGACGCGGTCCGGCTCGGAGCCAATCGTCATCAACCATCCCTTCCTCTTCATCCTGCGGGACAACCTGACGGGCGCGATCCTCTTTGAGTCCATGATCGAGAACCCGGCGTCTTGAGGCGCTCTCTCGGTCTGACTGCCGTCGCGGCCCGATGCCCAGTGGTCGCCGAGTGACGGCACAAGATTCATCGCTGCTCGCCGGGTTCTAGATACGCTTCGCCGGGCCATTTGTCCGCAGACCCGGTCACGACGGAGCGGCTCCCCCACTGTCACGACTACGGAGCTTGGGCCCCTGGCGCTTGACGGGCAAGCAGGCTGCCCCAACCTTCGCTGTCGCCCGGAATGATGGGCCGGGGTGGGTCACCGACCAGCACGTGCGCCTCTCCGGTCGCGATGGCGAAGGCGATAGAGTCGGCCACGAGCTCTGGAGGATCACGTGGAATGTTGCGGGCTCCGCTGACGATGTGCCCGGCCCGGAGACGATCGTGGAACTCGGTGGCGGTGACCGATGGGTAGACGACCGAGACTGTCACGCCTGAGCCCGCAAGCTCTATCCGCCCGACCTGGGAAACCATGTTGAGCGCCGCCTTCGTTGCCGAGTAACCGCCGAGCCCCGGAAAGACCCGTAACGAAGTGGCCGAGCTGACATTGACAATGGACCCAGACGATTGCGACCGCATGATCGGCAGCACTGTCTGCATCCCTAGAAGTGGTGCGATCACGTTTAGCTCGAAGACTGCGCGTAGGTCAGCCGGGTCCAACTCCTCGAGAGGGACGTGAAGTCCCTGTCCGGCGTTGTTCACCAAGACGTCGACTCTGCCGTACTCGTCGACGGCTCTGGTCACGAGTCGCTCCAGCTGCTCGAGAATCGTGACGTCTGTTTCGACAGCAAGCGAGCCCGGTAGCTCTGCGGCGAGCGCTTCGAGACGCTCGACCCGTCGGGCCGCCAGCACGACCCGAGCTCCGAGCCCGGCCAACACGCGCGCCGTGGCCGCACCGATGCCAGAAGAAGACCCTGTGATAATGCAGACTGCTCCTTCAATCTTCATCGTGCCTCCACGAGAGTGTGACCCCAAAGAACCGCCGATCCCCTCCCCGATTGAGAGCGTCCCCGACGCGATCCGCCCCCGGGACCCGAGGCGCCGAAAGCGCCTCTCGCGAGGGACGGCAGCTCCCGCGCCAGGTCTAACTGGGCCAAGAGCTGCAACGACGTCCCGGCGCCCGAGCAGCGGACCGGAACATCAGCCGGATTGCGCGCGCCTGTCGTGTCGACAATGCCGTACTTGTTGCAACCGGTTCGCAGTCAGCGACTTCTGGAGTGGCGGAAGACCAGATACAGCACGCCACCGATGACAGCGACAACAATTACTGTCTTGATTAGTACGGCAACCAGGCTGGCAAGCCAGCCGAGCGCCACATAGGCAACGAGCGCTGCAACAACAGCAACCGCGACAACCGTCAGCTTGTGCGCGGGCCTCAGTCCTCGCTCGTGCCTAGATCGGGGCTCGATCATGAAACCTCCTCTGCTGCACCGTACCTTGGACCAGCTGGTCGCGGAGGTCGTCTCCTCCAGGCAGCTCAGCTGGTCGAAATCGTTGACAAACCACCCATTGCCTCGGTCGTCTGCTCAAAAAAGTGCACAACCCGCGTTCGGAGCCTAACAACACCCTGCCTATAGTTGAGAGCAGACGCGCGACGAGGGTGGAGAGCCCGAATATGGGCCTAGATAGACGCACACATGATGACGGTCAGAGTCGTCGGCGGCGCGTCCTCGGCGTTGCGACCGGTCTCGTTCTGGTTGTCGCCCTCGCCGGAGCAGGGACTCTGGTCGCCCTGCAAAGAGCCGACGGCCCCGCGGCGAGTGTTCCGAGGCACAGCTCCAACCCGACGACGACGGTCCCGGCACCACTAGTGATCACATCGGTGTCACCGTCACCAGGCTCAGCTGATGCCGCTTTCGACACGAGCGTGACCGTGGACTTCTCCGAGCCGCTCGCGACCGACAGCCCACTTCCGACCCTCTCGCCTGCCCCGCCCGGGAATTGGGTGAGAACCGCACCGGCGGCGGTCCGTTTCGTTCCGGAGGGAAACTTCACTCCCTTCAGCACCGTGCAGCTCCGCGTGCCAGGCGGGCCGGACGGGATTCGCAGCCGTTCCGGCCAGGACCTCTTGTCCACGCTCCGGAAGAACTTCGTGATCGAGGGCGCTTCTGAACTGCGGCTCCAACAACTCCTTTCGGAGCTCGGCTATCTTCCCCTCCAGTTCGTGGCCGCGCCGGCCGCGTCGAGCGGTGATGGCCCGATCGCCATAGCCCATCTGGCCTCGGGCTCGGGTCAGCCGTACGAGGGCACCACGACGACAACGTCGGCTTCCTCTGTTCCGGCGATCGACTCCGAGCCTTTGGTCGCGGCGGAGGTCCCTGTCCTGCCCGCGGCAGGCAGCCTCGTCTGGCGTTACGGCAATATGCCTGCTTCGCTAGCGGCACTCTGGCAACCGGGAGAGTTGAACGTGATCACCACCGGGGCTGTGATGGCCTTCGAGAGCGCCCACGGTCTCACCACCGACGGCGAAGCCGGGCCCGCGGTGTGGTCGGCGCTTCTCCAGGCAGTAGCGCGGCGCGAGGTGACAACCGCCCCATATGACTACGTCGTGGTCAGCCAGAACCTGCCAGAGACCGCGTCGGTCTGGAGCGACGGGCAAGTCATCTTCACCACGCTCGTGAACACAGGCATCCCGGTAGCGCCGACAGCCGCCGGCACCTACCCCGTCTTCGCCCGTTTCCTCGTCACGACGATGACCGGCAAGAACCCGAATGGGAAGCCTTACAAGGACCCCGGTATCCCGTGGGTGAGCTATTTCAACGGCGGCGACGCTCTCCACGGATACATCCGGGCGAGCTACGGCTTCCCGCAAAGCCTCGGCTGCGTGGAGATGACCTACGCGAACGCGAAAACAATGTTCCCGCTCACACCGCTCGGGACCCTCGTCACCGTTCTTCCGAGCCCGGCGACGTCTTCGCTTCGCCGGTCAATCTAGAGACGTCGCGATCCCCCAGCTCGCTCTCCACGGCTCGCCTTCGCGAAGCTCGATCAAGCTGGTGCCGGTACGAAGGCCGTTCGGCGGACATGTCATCGGCTCGATCGCCATCGCAATGCGACGATTCTCGAGTTCGCCAAGCGTGTCGCCTGTGTAACACATTGCGTACCCAAAGGCTGCGTCGGCCCAGATCTCCGAGTGCCGCCCGGCCAGGTCCAGGTGTGCATGCCAGCGGCCGTCAGCCCCGATCGCGAGACCCGTGTAACAGTCGTCGAGCTCGAGCCCTCTGAGTTTCCTGTGGGCGAGATCGAAGGCCGAACCGGCCACCACTTCTTCACCTGTCGGAAGGCCGCGCTTGTCCAGGAGCATCCTCCGTTCGGCCGACAGGCGTACCGACGCTTCGTCGATTCCGCCCGGGCCTGCAAAAAGGTAGGGGTGGAAGCCGAGTCCGAAGGGGGCGATGCCACTCCCGTCGTTCGTCACCTCGCAAGCGACCTCGAGCCCGCCGTCGCCGAGTGAATACTCGAGGGCGACCCGAACTCGGAACGGATAGGCCGGCTGAGAGCAAATCAGGCAGGAAAGCAGCGCCCGATCTGCGGCCCGCTCCTCGATCGACCAAGGCAGGCACCGCACGAATCCATGGATCGCAACGGACCGCTCCGGCTCGTTGATCGCGGCTCGGCCGACGACGTTCCCGAACCGATACGAGCCGTCCTCGAGCCTGTTGGGCCACGGCGCGAGTACCTGCCCCCGATCGTAAGACGAGATCTCAGCCTCGGGAAACCCCCAGATGATGGGCTTCTGGTCGGACAGGAACGAACGTAACGTCGCACCGACCTCGGTTATCACTGCCTCGAAACCGCCGTGAATAAGAAGGATTTGCTCGCCTGAGGGCGGGAACATGACGGTATCGTAGCTGCCAAGCCCCCTCACGCTCGTCTACTCGGCGGGCCGGAGACAGGCTCAAGTCTCGGCCAAGCGAGTTATCTGAAAAGGAGCGGGTGGGCATGCGGATTCTCGTGACCAACGACGATGGATTCGATGCACCCGGCCTGGCTGTCCTCGCACGTGGCTTCGCCGAAGCCGGCCACGAAGTGCTCGTGGTCGCCCCTCGCGCGGAAGCGAGCGGATCAGGTGCCGGGATCGGCCCGTTGCGAGCAATGGGGGGCGGCATCCACGTCGAGGTCGTCACCCCCTCGGGGCTCGGAGGAATCAGGACACTCGCCGCCGACGCGCTCCCGGCACTGATCGTGATCACGGCCTGCCTCGGTGCGTTCGGACCGCCGCCGGATCTCGTCGCATCGGGCATCAACCCCGGTCGCAATGTAGGACGTGCCGTACTGCACTCCGGGACGGTGGGAGCTGCTCTCACCTCGGCCCAATTCGGCTTGAAGGGACTGTCCACGAGCATCCAGGCCGGCTCGGTGCCGTCCCCTTACGAGTCCTACGACGGCTCTCGCACGCATTTTGAGAGCGCGGCTGCGCTGGCGGTCGCCCTCGCCGCGCACCTCGAACGAGCTCCCGCACGTACGGTGCTCAACTTGAACGTGCCCAACCTTGCACTCGGCGACATACGCGGCGTCCGTCGCGCGAGCCTCGCCACCTCCGGACTGATCTTCGCGGCAGAACCGGTGGATGGTGGACCAAGGGTTCGATTCGACCTCGGTGCCTCTCAGCTGCGTGACGGCGCTGAGTCGGACGAGGCACTGACTCAGCTTGGATGGGCCGTAGTGACCCCACTCGTCAGCGTCAGCGAAGACCGTCGGCCGGAGGTTGACGACTTGGTTACAACCGCGATGGCCTCTGCCTCCCAGTTCCTCGTGGCGGCCCGCGCCTCGAATTGACGATCCGATGACGGTTCTCCGGCCTGCAAGCTTCTACATATCGGAAGACACTGGTCGAGCCACAGCGCGTGACCCTCTTCACTGGCACACGGCCGCCACCAGCGGAGATTGCCCAATAGATAGCTTGGTAATGGCGACCCTTGCTCACTGAGCGCGCGTGTCACGGCCCCATCAGCCGCCGCCAGTTCGCACACGCAGCCACAAGCGGCGTGAGCCCTTTCAACGAAATCTCGTCATCTCACTTGACGATAGATGCCATCTCGATCCTCTTCGCCACTTGCGCAAGCGACAGTCCTCTCGTAGGGTTTCCGCCACACCAACTGTCATCGACGAGTGGTGCCGAAACGCCCGGTGTGTAACGCCGGGTCGGGGTTAAGGCATTTGCCTCCCCGCAGGCATACTGGAGACCTCGGCGCCTGCGAGCCGGGCTGCGTAAGCGGCGTTGCTCGTCCCGACCTGCTCTCTTAGGGAGCGAAAAGGAGTCGCGACAACAAAGACAACAGGGCGAGACCCGTCTGCACCTCGTGGGACGTCCCAACGTCCTGATCCGGCAAGCCCTTCCGGCACCGAGTCGCGAGTCGCATGCAATAGACGGCCTGCCCGCATCAACGCATCCACCTGGAACCCACCGGGTTTTCGACACTCCAAGGAGGAGCAAGATGCGCAAGCACCCCCTGATCGCGCTCATCGCGTTCACTTTTGTTGCTGCATCCATATTCATCGGCGCCAACGGCGTCAGCAGTATCAACAACTCAGTACCTGCTCGCGCCACTTCCCATCTCAACAATGGGGGAAGTGGTCCATCGATGGTGGCGACCACCAATCTCAGGTGGCTCGCAGCAACGGTGCGCGAGCGCGCAGCGGCCTCGGCGCAGCTCACGGCTGTAATCGCGCATGAAAAGTACCTGCCTTTCTGGCAGGGCCTTGCCGGCGACCGTGTCGCAATTCACGATGGCGGGCGCCCGCCAAAGGTCCTGCTCCCGTCGGCCTGGCGCCAGCTGCAACAAGCCAGGGCGCGTTCGGCAGCCGCTGCTCGCGCAGTTGCCCGCGCGGCGGCACAGGCGGCTCAGG
>PLKG01000086.1 GCA_003140595.1 Acidimicrobiaceae bacterium
CCGATCAGGTCCCTGTAACCGTCCACCATGTCGCTGATGCGAATGAGGTGGTCATAGAGGTTGCGGAAGTAGGCAGAGCCCTGATCGGTCATCCCGGGAATCGTGACCATCCCGGCATTGAGGCTTGAGATCATGTCGCGCTGGGGCGTTATGACCTTGCGTATGGCCATGATCTGTCGCTTCATGTCGAACAACGTCCCCAGTTGCTCTTCGGTCGGCCGCTTCAAGATGGCGCCCTCGAGATCGTCGATGGAATCGTCGAAGTTGGCCAGCACCGGGAAGAACGAGTCGATCAGACTGTCCATGATCAGGTAGAAGACGGCAACCTGTGGCGCCGCCGCGTCCGAAGAGTGGTGGCTGCCGAGGCGGTCTCGCACGGAGGTAAGCGCCGGGCAGTCACCCTGATGGAGGCTGATTATCAGCTTCTCGGTGATGAAGCAGTGCACTTCGACCATGTGCTTGCCATCGGCGGCCATGCCGAATGTGACGATGTGGACGAAGTCGTCGTAGTCGTCGATGCGGGCCCGCTGGCCGAACTGGTCCGCCGCCTCAACGGCCACCGGGTGGAAATGGAAGGTGTTGGTCAACATCCCGGAGACGTCGTCGTCCGGCCCTGGGTCGTGCAGGTCGAGATCGAGCCAGAAGAAAGCGCCTCCTGCCGCTGCTTGTTCAATCCCCGCCTGGGTGGCGTCGGTGGTCTTGCCGTCTTGAGTGAGGGTGCCCTTCATGGAGACGATGTTCTCACTCTCAGCTCGTGGATGTCCCCTGGTCGGGGTCGATCGGTCCGCTCACCCCAGCCTCTAGGTCCGCGACGGCATCAATGGCTGCCACCTCTGAGGGGGTGGCGCCGAGCCGCCGCTCGACATCGGCGAGCCGATCGCTGATGACCGCCAATTGCTGGCCCAGATCGGCGTGGCCCTTCTTGAAGGTTTCCTTGTTCGCGTCGGTGTGCTCTCTTATGAACACCGACGCGACCGTGGCGGTGAGCACTCCGATCAGTCCGATGCCCACCAACATGAGGACCGCGGCCACCACCCTGCCGCCTGGCGAAACCGGGTACCGGTCCCCGTAGCCGACGGTGGTCACTGTGACGATGGCCCACCAGAGNNCCAGGCCCCGGTGAGCAGCGTGACGCAGGCGGCTATGAGCACCCGGAACAGGCTGTGGTGCTTGAGGATGGCCTCCAGCCGCAGCTCGCCCTCGTGCAGGAGGAGGCTCATCTTCTCGATCCCGATGAGGTGCCAGCCCTGGAGCACGGGAAGGACCACGGTCGCGGGCTCGGCCCACCGGCGCTTGAGATAGCCGCGACTGTCCGGCGAGATCACGAGACGCACAAGGTACTCAATCAGCATGATGACCCAGAGCACAAAGAGAGCGCCGACCAGAGAAATCGAGGCAGAGCCCTTTACGTCGGTCGTGAGGACGATGATGGCGACGATCAGCCATGCGATCCCCAGGAGGGCCATCGGGTACTTCGTCATCTCTTCGATCTGATCTACGACGTCGTGACGCCCACCTGACGGCTTGGCCCCGGCGACAGTCAGCCGCCGCCGTTCCTCTTTATGGGCCTTGTCTTCCAGGCGCTCCCGTTCCAGCCTCTCCAGCCGCTGGATGCGCTCGATGGAAGACGGCTTCTTCTCTGGCGCGGCGTCCGACCCGGCAGTTCTCACATCGGTGGAGTCCTGCATTCTGAGAAGAAGATAGTGGGCGGCCTCCGCGAACGCCCGTTCGGCTCCGTTCTTCGGCCGCTCTCGTCAGGCCACTCGCTCGCCTAGGCCTGGGCGAGGACCGTGTCCATCGTCTCCATGATCGAGATGCTTTCGTCGAGCGGCATCAGTGGGCTTTCCAGGAGTCCTGCCCTGAGACAGCGCGCGACCTCATCGGCTTCATAGTGCAGGCCCTTGCCAGTGGCCGGCGGCTCGAAGCGAGTGGCTTCTCCGTCCCGACGGATCAGGGTGAAGCAGGAGGGTGCGTAGAAGAGGCTGTCGATCTCTATGCGTGCCTCGGTACCGACGATCGCCGCACGAACCGGGGTTACGGCTGAAGACGTGCAGGTCAGGACCGCTTGAGCGCCGCTTGAGTACCCGAAGAGCATCGAGGTCTGGCCGTCGACACCCGTGAACGCCGGAGTCACAAGCCCCAGGATCTGGTCCGGCTTGCCTAGGACCATCGACGCGAAGGACACCGGGTAGACGCCGCAGTCGAGGAGCACGCCGCCGCCGAGCTCGTGGGCGAAGAGACGGAATGAAGGATCCTTCGGGAACCATTGGCCGTGATCGGCCATGACGGTCACGATGTCACCGAGCGCGCCATCGGCGATCAGTCGATTGACTTCAATTGTGTGCGGCAGGAACCGCGTCCACATCGCCTCCATCGCGAACAGCTTCTTCGCCCGCGCACTGGCGACGAGCTCGCGGGCTTCAGCGGCATTCATGGTGAGCGCCTTCTCCACCAGTACCGGCTTGCCGGCGTCGAGGGCCAGCAGCGCGTTGGCGAGGTGCATCGGGTGTGGCGTCGCCACGTAGACGACATCCACTTCCGGGTCGGATACCAGCGCCTCATAGGAGGCGTGACGGTTGGGGATGCCGAACTTGTCGGCAAACCTGTCCGCCGACTCCTGGCTACGGGAACCGATCGCGACAGCGCGGCCAGAGTCTGTTACGGACAAGTCGGCGGCGAAAGCGGTGGCGATCAGACCTGAACCGATCAACCCCCAGCGCAAAGGTTCTGCCGTCAGCTCTCGCCCGCCTGCTCCTGTAGAAGACACGTGAGGTCCCTCCTTGTCGTCTGATTGCACTTGCCGCACCCTTCGTGGGGCACTGCGCCGGAGGACGTGGGTCCCAGACCATCCGACCGCGCAGGTCAGATGATTCCAAGTCTCGTTGAGTCCGGCCAATAGCACCCGAGGTCGTCCATTCTTGTCGCGAAAAAGGGGTGTCCTGTCCAACCGCAGGTGTTGACCCCCGAGTCACATTCGACTTGGTGGTCAAAGCCCGTGAGGATGGCATCGATACCGGCAGTTGGACGTGTTCAATGGTTGCCCGTCCCGATTCCACGAGATTTTAAGGCAGCGGGCATAACGTCTTCTCATGCCCAAGAACCCACAGAGCGGTCCGATCAAGTCTCGTCACCACCTAGCGCGCGTCGTGAGCCTCAGGGGCATGGCCGGTGATGTAAAGGCGGTTGAGGGCTTCAATGCCAAGCTGGCCGTCATCCTCACGCGATGCGTCGGCTCGATGGCATGCGCCTATCTGTTCTGTCTCGTCGCCCTGGTGAGCCTGCCGGCCATCCTGATCGAGGCTGGCGCCATCAGCCGGACATCGGTGCCGAACTTCCTCACCAAGCCGGGCCTCATCCTCATCGTCGCCTGGGTAGCGCAGACATTCCTGCAACTCGTGCTGTTGAGCGTCATCATGGTCGGCCAGTCGGTGCAGAGCGCGACCTCCGATGCCCGCGCGGAGAAGGAGTTCTCCGACACCGAGTTCATCATGGACCAGGTGAACGAACACACCGACGGGGGCCTGAAGGTCATCATCGAGCATCTCGCCGCGATTGAGGCCAGGTTGCCGCCAGTAACGCCATGAAGTGGCGCGGTCCGAAGGGCTGAACTCTCGACATCCGGGTGCACCTCGGAGCGAGAGATGGCTTTGTCGTTGAGCTTTGTGCCGTCCCCGGCTACGCGCTGTCCTGCCCGGAGCCTGCACAGCCTGCCAGTCGTTGACCAGCTGACTCGAGCCTCCAAACCTGAGAGAAGTCGGTGGCTACGGGACTGCCTCGATCAGACTGCCGAGAGCCGGCGGAGCGGTCACAACAAGGCCGGTGTCCATCGACTTGCACGGGAAGACGTACACGATGTCCGAGTGATCGGCCGAACTGGCAGGCGGTCAGATCGGGACTGCGCCTGGACATGGCACCGGGCGGCGCGCGCGAACCAGCAGCTTGACGCTCAGATCGGCTTCGCGTAGTGGGCCATCACGGCGAAGTCGAGTACGACACAGGGCTCGTCACCAATGCTTCAAGCTCGGTGCCGTCGTCCATCAGATCAGAATCGAATCGGGATCAGTTTCGAGACGACCTCCGGCATGACGTCAAAGGCGATCGACGAAGCGCGCGAGTCTTTCTAGCGCCGGCTGGTCGAGATGCTCAGTTGCCCGGCGGCGAGTACTTCACCGCCTTGCGAGTCGCCGAGTCGATCTGGTCAGGGGTGAGGAGCACGACCGTACGAACAGTCGCTCCACCACCGGCTGTGACGGCCAGTGCCAGGGCCGCGGCCGCCTCGTTGTCAGGCAGGTCGGCGATCGTAACCACGTCGGTTCCACCGAACGCGAAGTAGAACAGGTCCAACGTGCCGCCAGCGCTCTCCGCCGCGGCCTGAGCCGCATCCTTGCGAGCATTACCGCCTTTGGCGACTACTCCCCGCACACCCTCAAGTGTGTAGCTGACATCAAGAAGGTACTTCGGCATGGTCTTGGCTCCCCCATCGATCTGGACATGAATTTCTTGGACGCTCCTGTTCGGGTAGTTGTGCGCCATCGGGCGGCCCATAACCCGGCTGTGTTCATACGCTGCTCGATGACGACCCGCGTTTCGAACACGGCCGACCGAGAGGTCGTCATCTCGCTTACCCGGTCGAACGCCATCGCGACTTCCCCCCGGGTAGCCGCTGTCATGTGGCGTGTCAGCACATGGAGCTCTTGCACACGATAGTGGCCATCGCATGCCATTTCAATGCCTCGCTCAGTTCACCACGCACCCGGACGCGACGCTCCCTTGTTGCCGCGCGGCTCCTCCCATAGCAGTTCTGATCACGCGCACGACGGAACCGCGGGCCACTTGACCATGCGCGCGGTGGAATCCACTCTTCGTCGGTCGCCTTCTTCAGTGCCGTAACTCGACCGCGATCTCAGTCGTTGCTGACCAGTGGCGCGCCCAGGCTCTTCAGGACCTCTCTTTCAAACGTTGAGCCCTCGCCCCAATCGATCAATTGCAAGGCGCCGAGGCGGGGCGTGACGACCAGCCGGACATGAATACCATCAGCCTTCGGGTCGACCGATACCTCAATGTCCTCGCCCGCGCTCTTCAAACTGAGACCCGATTGGGCGTGGACCCTCGTCCGATCTTCCGATGTCAGCGTCCATCCCCTGTCAGCCGAGAGCTGCCGGAACCTGTCGAGGATCTCTTCGGGGCTCAAAGACGAAACGAATGAAGTGGTGTGGGTGTGCACGTTCCTCTTTCCCAGATTGGCGAGTTGGTCGGCGTCGGAGACGAGGCGCTCGTGGTCATGACGCGTGGGTGCCGCGTCGGCCTCTTGAGTCAGCGTGACGATATCTCGAATCCGAAAATGTTAGGCCACACGGTTCGCACGCGATCGCTCCGTGGTCGGGTTTCGAACTCAGCAGTTTGGTGCTTGGATAGTCGCGGGCAGAAATAGGCAGCGGAACTGTCATAACGTCAGCACGTCTGGTTTCTAGGTCGGCGGCTCTGCACTCCTGGGGGAAGGCCTACCTAGCCGAGCGACTGCGGTCGGGTCGAGCGGTTGTCATGTCGAGGAGGCGCGCCCGACCAAACTTGACATGACCCAGAACACGCCACACATTGCGAGGCCAAGGACAAGCAGCGACGGGGCGAGGACCTTCGCATTCCAGGCTCCGATGGCCAGGCCCATGCCGGCAGGCAGAGCTGCGCCGCCGATGGTGGCCGCGGCGACCTGGAAGCTGACTGTTCGTGTGGTCTTCATAACGTTGGCGGCCCCGCTGCGTTGTGCGGTGGTGAGGGTGAGCAGCGGGAAGATAGGTGCGGCGGCTACGCCGACAGTCATCATCCCGATGACAGCCAACACGCCAGGCCCAGGCACGGTCATGATCGCAGCCCCGAGGGCCACGCCCGCCACCGCGCCAGCAAGCACCCGGGCGGCTCCGACATGCTCGGCTACTGGCCCCAGCACGGCACGACCCAGGAACATCATCGCCCAGTAGGCCGAGACGGCCACGCCCGCAAGCGTGTGTGGCAACCCGCGTCCGGCAGTAAGGAACAGGTAGCCCCAGATGCCCGCACCTGACTCAATGCCTGCCTCGACGGCGCTGAAGGTGAGGGCACCCAGAACGACCAGTGCCGACGGCTTCCGAGGTCGTAGCTGTGCAGGGCCTTCAGGCGGCTCTTCTTTGGGATCAGGCCGGGAGGTCACCGCAGCTGCTGTCGGAGCCCCCCAGTTTCGGCGCGTCAAAACGAACACGCAGGCGAGCGCTCCCTGGACCACAGCCATAGCCCCTTCGGCCCAGCGCCAGCTGAGGCCGTCAGCCAGGATTGCCGTTACCAGCAGAGGGCCGATCGTGGCGCCCAGGCCGAAACTGGCATGCATCCAGTTGATGTCGCGCGGCCCGAAATGGGTGGCGGCGTGGGCATTGAGGGCAGAGTCCAAGGCCCCAAAGCCGAGGCTGAACACAACTGCCCCGCAGATGAGCACCAGAAAAGACGGCGCTGCACCTTCCACCGTTAACGCCAGGGCCACCAGCGTGATGCCGAGAGCGGTGAGGGACCCTACGCTCATCCTGGACAAAATGGGCCCGGTGGCAGCGCTGGCAATGACCGAGGCGGCAACACCGAACGCCAGGAATATCCCCAAGGCGCCTACCGGCTCATGGAAGCTGAGCTGCATTGAAGGCCACAACAGGCCGAGGGTGGAACCAGGCAAGGCGACGCTCAGGTACGCCAAGCAAGCAAGACGAAAAGGCCGCACAGTGAAACTCCTTTGAGCTGAGGGAGGCGATTGTCACTGGGCTTGGCGCGCGCCAGAACGAGCGCTGGGCGAACCCAGGGATGGTTGGCCGTGCCGCTATCGGAGCAGCACGCGATGACATGCAGGAACGTGTCCTATTGCGTCAGCGCGTGCTTGGTTGCCCGGGCACCTCAGCTCCTCGAAGTCTTCAGTTGCGTGCCCCTCACCCTATCTGCGCGGACGGCACCCGGTGTAAGGGGGAATGGCACGGACAGCCCGCGGCGACCGGCCGCGTCGTCGGGTGCTGAATCAGCCATTGGCCGATGCCCGCTCGATTGTCCGTGCTGCTAGAGCCGTGTATTCGGCGTACTTGGACCGTCAACGACGCTGAGTCGATGATCGTCGCCCTCGACGCCGCCTCGCTCCAGCCGGTCCGAACCTTCCATCACGTCGCAGTCCCGGAGGCCATTTTCGCACAGGTCGAAAAGCCTGCATCTCTGCTTGCGGGACTCGAGAGCCCGACGGAAGATGGCCTCAGCGAGCCACCTACATTGCCGGTGGGCGCAAGCAGCGGGTCGCCCGGGACGGCGGATGAACAGGATGGACGCTGATGCGCCGACCACTATTTGCCGGTGCGCTCGCGGTGCCTGCACCCCGGCCAGCAGCAGGGCCGACGCTGGCCTTCCTCCAGTTCCTCCTGGGTCCGGCGAATGCGCCGTTCTCGGGTCATCTCCTGCTTGGCATCCTCGACCCAGCAGATGAACTCGTTGCGGGCCAGAGGCGTGATGTCCTTCCAAGCATCCAGTGCGGTGGGGTTGGCGACCAGCGCATTGAGCAGGTCCGCGGGAAGCTTGTGCACCACGCCACCGGGCACTCGGTGGCTGTTCACAGGGGCAGGGTAGCGGTCCGGGGGCGAGCGTGTTGTCGCGGGACGCTCGGTGGATCGACGATCCGGCGTGGTTCACGCGGACGCTGGTGGTCTTTCTTGGCTGATCGCTTCGAGCAGCAACGTCGCGGCCACGACCGCCCCGTCGGTGCGGATCGTGCCGGCCACGGCGGCCGCTTGTTCGCGGGTCTCGGAGGTCAGGGCCGTCGTCAGCGCATCCGACAAGGACTCGGCAGTCGGAGTCGGGCCATCGTGTGCCGCGCCGACGCCCAGTTCGGCCACCCGGCCGGCCCAGTATGGCTGGTCCGCCATCTGGGGTATCACGACCTGAGGCGCCCCCGCTCTGGCGGCCGTCGTCGTCGTCCCCGCGCCGCCATGGTGCACGACGGCGGCCACGCGGGCGAACAGTGCCTGCTGGTTGACCTCGCCGACAGCGAAACAGTCGTCCCGGTTGTCGATCAAGGCCAGGTCGGCCCAACCGCGGGCAACTATCGCGCGTCGCTCTTGCGCGCGGATCGCCTCAATGGCCACCCGGGCGATGTCTGTCGGCGCCCGCATGCTGCCGAAGCCCACGAACACCGGTGGTGTGCCAGCGTTGAGGAACGCCACCAACTCAGCCGGAAGTGCGCGCTCATCCGGCAGGATCCAGGCCCCCGTTTGCATGACGTCGAGATCCGCCGGCTCCTGCCAGGGGCCCAGGGTCGGGTCCGCCGCCAACCAGGGGCGGTCGGTGAACCCGAAGTCGTAGACGTTGTCCACCGGCGGCAGGCCGATCGACGCCCGGCGAATGTTGAGCGCTTCGCCGAACAGATCGTTCGCGATCTGGGCTTGCAGGTCCCATAGCACCCGGTTGTCGGTCACTTCCGGTGGGAAAGGCCGGCCGGGAAACGGCGTCGGAGCGTGGTGCGGCGACGGCAGGAAGATCGGACAGTAGGCCGCGTAGACGTAGCGGATGCCGAGCTTCTCGGTCACCGAACGCGCGCTCGCCGCGGCCGGCAGCAGGCCGGACGCCACCAGCGCATCGCATCCCTCTGCTGCTGCGGCGAGGGTGTGGAACTGCACGGCCATGATCTCGGCCGCGAGCCGGGACAGGTCGGGCGGCGACGACGGCGTCGTCGCGTGCACCAGCGGGCGCACCGGGGGGCCGGACGGCGTCACGGGCACGCCGACCTCGGCCAGCCGCTCCGCGCACCGGCCCAAGCCGGAGAAGTCCGGCGGCGCGCAAATCCGCACCTCCGCGCCAAGTTCGCGCAACCTCACCGCGAGTCCCACCAGCGGTTCGACGTCGCCGCGCCCCCCATAGGTCGACAACAACACACGCACTTCGCGACTCCTGTCTCCGTAGGTTCTGGCCCGACCGTAGATTGTGCAGCACCACCCGGATCTTGCCGCGAGCGACCGGTGCGCTAAAGCTGAAGTTGGCAGGGAGTAGGTCCATTCGCCGACTGCGGTCGTGCACTACC
>PLKG01000170.1 GCA_003140595.1 Acidimicrobiaceae bacterium
GGGAACAGCTCACGACCCTGCCCATTGCGTCGGCGATCTCGACCTTCCAGCCGTGAGGCTCGAACGTGCCGTGAACAAAATAGGCGCCGTTCGTTGACTCAATGACGGCGCTGGCCTGTCTGCCGAAGGATGCGACCTGGCGTGCGAAATGAGCGAGACCGTCCGCGTCCGGCGGCCAACCATCAACCGCGACGGTCTTGCCGTCCCCGCTCAGAGCGTGGCCGTCAAGGCTGGTGGACAGCTCGACCGTAACCGGCGCGCCGCGGAGACGGCACTCGCGCCTCTCCTCGGGTGGCCGCAGCGAGTGAACGGTCACCATTCATCGCGGGCACCGGACGCCGAAGGCGAGGCCCCGAGGAGAGCCTGCCCTTGGTGTCGCTCGCAACCCGATGCGATTTTCTGACCGCTCGCCGTTGGTGTCAGTTAGTTCTGAGGGATGGCGATCCAGTTGATGGCCACGCCGCCCGACGGAGCTTTGAGAGTGCCGCCGGAGTCGTTCACAACTTCAATCGTGAACCCTGTCACCGTCTCGCTGGTGATCACAAGGACCGGCACCGTGGAGTTGTCGCTCCCCCAGTTAGCGGCCTGACTAAACGTGGCGGTGACGCTGTAGTTATCTGGGCTACCCGTGAATGCGGTAATCGAGACGGCGATGCTGTTCGAACCCGCCACGATCGTTGCTCTGCCCGCGTGCCACTGAGTGAAGCTCGGGCCGGCAGGGCCGGCAGAACCCACAGGACCTGCAGGGCCTACAGGACCTGTCGCGCCAGTTACGCCCCTCGCGCCAGTTACGCCCCTCGGGCCCTTCGCACCAGTTACGCCCCTCGGGCCACGCGCACCAGTTGCGCCCCTCGCACCAACTGTCACCTCGAAAGTGCCAGCCGGGCAAGTGGAATACTGCATGATCTTCAGCACGCGCTGCCGGGTTGCACATGCCATGTACGGTGCTGCCGGGGAACTCTTGACTGTTGAACTGCTGCTTGTTACGGCGGCTGCTGTGCCGACAAGGCCGAAGGTCAAACCAGCGGCCAGGCCGATCGACACCAGACGCATCTTCTTGGTCAGAGACTTCATCGCCCTACCTCCATGTACTCGGTGGGCTGGATGCCCGTTGGTACCTGCTCCTCTAGTAAGTCTTCACGTGATGACTTAAACATGTGGCCCCCCTTTTTTTGAGACTGTGCTGAAGAACGTTCCTGTCCGACCCACTTCCTGCGACCCCTGTGCCGTAGCTCTCGGGTAGATGCCGTCGGCGATGACAGCTGTTACCGCCTGCTCCCTTCCTCGTACGAACAGCGGGGCTACCTGACAACAGTGATGGTTTGCTTGGCTGAAGCCGAGCGCCTGAAGTTCTGATTGCCGTTGTAGGTGGCGACCATTTGCCGGTTGCCAGTCCCGAACTGAGTAGGCAGCAGTCTGCACGAGCCGGTGCCCGAGGACAGCCCGATTTGACAGTTCGCACCACTGATCGTGACGGTGCCAGTCGGCCTAATGCCCGGATACTCAGGCGAGACGCTGACCGAGAGTTGCTCGACCTGCTCATCTCGGTAGGTAACCCTCGTCGTAGACAGCTTGAGTCTTGTCGTCGTTGTTGCCGTCGCGATGGTGATGGTCTCTTTCGCCGAAGCCGACCGCCTGAAGCTCGAACTGCCGTTGTAGGTGGCGACCATTTGACGGTTGCCCGCATTGAAGTAAGCAGCCGGCAACGTGCACGAACCGTTGCCCGAGGACAGTGTGATCTGACAGTTCGCACCACTTATCGTGACGGTCCCAGTGGGCGTTGTGCCGGAGTCCTGCGGCGAGACGCTCACCGAGAGCTGCTCGACCTGCTCATCGCCGTACGTGACATTCCCAGCAGATAGCTCGAGACTTGTCTTCGTTGTTGACGTGGTATTCACCGTGCCCACCGAGAAGGCCTGGGCCGGAGTGGAGCTTGAGCTGCCGTAGGTGTAACTGGCATTGGAAGACGACGGGGTGCCGGGGCTGTAGGTGGCGAACACGTCGCTGTAGTAGCCACCGGCTAGCTGATCTGCCGTGAGCGAGCAGGTGGCCGAGGCACTGTGACCGTTTACAAGGGCCAAGGTGGTGCTGCATAGCTTGGTCGAGGAGTTGTAGACCGCGACCGTGCCCTCAGGGTGGCCGTCGCCTGACTGGCCGGTAACCGTGACCGTGAAGATCTCGGAGGCCTCAGAGCCGTAGGTCATCGAGGTCAAAGACATGCCGAGGTCGGTCGTGGTATTCGCCGAGCCCACCGAGAAGGTCTGGACCGGAGTAGAGCTAGAGGTGCCGTAGGTGTAGTTGGCGTTGGAAGACGACGGGGTGCCGGGGCTGTAGGTGGCGAACACGTCGCTGTAGCTGCCGCCGGCAAGCTCGTGGGTCGTGAGCGAGCAGGTCACCGAGGCACTGTGACCGCCGACGGGGATCAAGGTGGCGCCGCACAGCTCGGTTGTCGAGTTGTAGACCGCGACCGTCCCCTCAGGGTGGCCGTCGCCGGACTGGCCGGTGACCGTGACCGTGAAGGTCTCGGAGGTCTCAGAGCCGTAGGCGACCGAGGCCGAAGACAGCCCGAGGCCGGTAGTGGTATTCACCGAGCCCACCGAGAAGGACTGGCCACTGGCGGGGTTCGAGGCGGCGGTGTCGGCGCTCGTCGAAACGCTGAACGAGGTGTTCGCGTAGGTGCCCGCCGCCGGGTTGGTCAGCCCGGTTATCACGACCGAGATCGCACTCGAGTCTCCGACGGCCATCGGGGTGGCGATCGTGACCGTACCCGCGGCGGTCGTCGGGGTCGCGGTGGCTGTGGTGCCGTTCACCTTGTAGGCGGAGGCCGCCGAAGGGAAGGTCGTCGAGGCGGGAGCGTTGATCGTGATGGTCCCGCCTATCGCGAGCGCGCCGCTCGCGCTGGTGGTGAAGCCGACCGTCCAGTTCGCGCTGACAGCGCTGACCGGCGAGGAGGGGCTAAAGGAAACACTTGAGACGACCGAGCCGAAGCTGAGCCCACTGGCGGGCTTCGAGGCGGCGGTGTCGGCGCTCGTCGAAACGCTGAAGGCGGTGTTCGCGTAGGTGCCCGCCGCCGGGTTGGTCACCCCGGTTATCACGACCGAGATCGCACTCGAGTCTCCGACAGCCACCGGGGTGGCGATCGTGACTGTACCCGCGGCCGTAGTCGGGATCGCGGTAACTGTGGTGCCGTTCAGCTTGTAGGCGGAGGCCGCCGAAGGGAAGGTCGTCGAGGCGGGAGCGTTGATCGTGATGGTGCCGCCTATCGCGAGCGCGCCGCTCGCGCTGGTGGTGAAGCCGACCGTCCAGGTAGCGGACCCGGCCCCTTGACGGTCAGAAGGCGCGAAGCTCACCGACCCAACCGAGGAGGCCTGGGGCAGGGCGTGACCCTTCAGCCCAGAGGGTTGCGTTCCAACGTGTGTAGTGGTCCTCGGATTGGCGGCGAACGCTGAGCTCGTGCTCGCCAACAGTGGGAGTGAGATCGCTGCTGCGGCGAGAATTGCGGTCAGGTGGGCGATGTGGGGCTTAGACATCTGATGCTCTCTTTCCCTTCTCTTCGAAGGCGGCTATGACTTCACCACGGCAACCTTCGACATACATGTGCGTCGTTGGGGCGACCGGCATCGCGGCGATACGGTCGAGAATGTCGGCCAATCGCTCAGCCGCCGACGTCTCAGCCACGATGGTCGTCCCTCGCTGCGGGCTACATCTCGGCATCACAGCCGCCCGCCGCGCTGTCGGGTGTGAGCTTGATGGCGACCACGAAAGGCGACCAGCAGTGGATTGGACATTCCCCAAAAGGCCGGGAAGGTGCCAGCATGCGACGCTGAGTACGCTTTGAGCGACGGCACGGGACTTGACACGAGGTCGTTGCCTCCGAATGGCGGCCGATAACTCAGGCCGCCTGCGACGCCCTCGCTGTCGAAGGTAATTCCCACCCTACACCTCACATTGAGCATAGGTTTTGGTGGTCGCGTCGTCGAGCGCTCTGGTGATCGACTGTGGCTATTCGCTGTGGTCAGATGGCGTGGCGGTGTCGTCCTGCCTACCTACCGGTAGTAACGCGTGTTACTACGGGCTCTCCATTTAGCCGGAGTGGTCTGCGAAGGGTGATCACCCTCGGGCCGAGACGCACTACCCGAAATACGTTGCCAAGTTCCAGGCCTGGTTCTCGACTGATGCAGCGTGCCTCGACCACCTTGATTGGCTTGTGATCTTGTCCGCGAGGAGAGGTACGGGCTCCTCCGCGCGACGAACATCGTCCCCGGTCCGTACGAGGTCACCTTCACGCGCCGAGCGACCAAGGAGCAACCGCGCGACTCCGACGAGCTGAAACCTGACTGCAATCAGTCTCCAAGGCTCATCACAGGTCTACGCCTTAACTTGACAGTGCGCCCCCACGGCCAGGTTTGCAAAACCTGATGTCATCCGCCTGATGTCGGAAACGATCGGGCAGGTTAGACCTGGCCCGGCGGGCGCACCAGGCGAGGGAGGAACGATGCCAGTTCCTATGAGTGCCAGGCGAGCCAACTTCCCGGGCTCTGCGCCGGACGTCAACGCGCTCGGTCCACCGCTCAACGACGTCGAGGTCCCTTCGCCGCAAGCCCTTGCACCGTTTGAGAGTTGCGACTCGATTGCTCGTCCAGGGCGGCCAGCGAATGCCGAATGTCAGGGCATGGGACCCGGTTTCTTCTTTCCTGCAAGCAGCGTCGCGCTTGCTCGTGGGGAGCGTGTCTGCGCACGGTGCTCTGTCGCAGCAGAGTGTCTCGTTGCTGCGCTTGAAGACCCGTCGCTTCACGGAATGTGGGCTGGCACGTCCACACGGGAGCGTGAATATCTGAGAAGTGAGGAAGGCTTGGGGTGGGGATGACCCGGCACGGTCCATAAGACTGAGGTACCCAGTCCTTTTTGTTGGTTTGTTAGATCGCGTACGCCTCCCGCCTCACCGGCGACCCTGGTCGGGCGATCCGTGCCAGATCGCTCGATCTGCATCGCTTCGGATGAGACGCTTCCCGGTCTCGATGCGATAACCGATCGACAGATCCGACTCGTCAGCCCACGGTACGCAGCGGTCTCGTGCTGAGGCCTCGAATGGTCGGTGTTTCTCGATCCGACGAGCTGATTTTTCAGCGGGGGCTGATCCGGGTCTGATCGTGAACGTCGATCCGGGAGAGCCGGCATGTGCAGCGCTCCGACAACCAAGTTCGATGGACCCGACCTAAGATCCGCTCCTGGCCTTCCCAAGGTTTGATAGAGGACTCCACACCGCGCTCCGGATCAGTTTGCCAGTGGCCGGCGGTTCACGGCTTGCCCAGAAGCAACGGGGATGCCCCGACTCATGAGGTGCCATTGGCAGTGACATCGATCATGAGAGGCCGGCACCGACCGGGCCGCTTTGCAATGCTCCCGGTCGTAACGATTGCGTTGGCGATCGGGCTCGGCACTGGTTCGTTCTTCGGTGCAACCGATGCGGGCGCCACTTCGCGCCTCAGCACCGTCGCGACCGGTCAATTCGCCAAGACTGCCCGACCCACGAGGCTCACCGGCTCGAAGGCGAGCTCAACGAGAGCCGCTGTGACGGACGATCTCGCCTACGACCTCGCCGAGGCCAACGGCAAGGTCGTCGCAGTTGGCAAGGCCGCCTACTACGGCTCTGCGTTCGGCAAGCACCTGGTCGCTCCTGTCGTCGCCCTCGTCTCCACCCCTGATCACAAGGGTTACTGGTTGATCGGCGCCGACGCCAGCGTGCACCCGTTCGGGGATGCCCGCAACGAAGGTGGTGCCGGGGGCAAGCTGCGGCGGGACCCGGTCGTGGCCGCCGCCGCGACGCCCGACGGTCGCGGGTACTGGCTTGTCACTTCGCGCGGCCAGGTACTGGCCTTCGGCGACGCCGAGAGCTACGGCTCGATCACAAAACCGATGAGGGCCCATGTCGTCGCGATAGTGGCCACCAACGACGGTAGGGGATATTGGATCGCTTGCAGCACCGGAGGCGTCTTCAGCTTCGGCGATGCCAGGTTCTACGGCTCGGCAAAAGCCGGCACCCCCAGTCTCCCGGTCGTCGCCGCTGCGGCGACGACCGACAGCGGCGGCTACTGGCTCGTCGACTCAAACGGGACCGTGTTCAGCTTCGGCGACGCTCTGCTACTGCCGAGGTTCTCGCCGGTGAGAGCCACGTCGCCCGTCGTAGGAATCGCCGTCACCCCCGGCGGAACAGGAGCCTGGATCGCCGAGCGGAACGGCACTGTCCTCAACTTCGGCACCGCGAGCGCTCACGCCCCGATCACCGGCTTGCTGACCGGCTCACACGTCACCTCCATCGCTGCAATATGGGTGCCACCTCCGAGCACTCTCGCCTACGACCTCGCCGAGACCAACGGCAAGGTGGCAGCAATCGGCGGAGCCGCCTACTACGGCTCCAGGTTCGGCAGGCATCTGGTAGCACCCATCGTCTCCATCGTCTCCACCCCTGATCGCAAGGGTTACTGGTTGATCGGCGCCGACGCCAGCGTGTACCCCTTCGGGGACGCCCGCAACGAGGGCGGTGTCGGCGGCAGGCTGCGACAGGACTCGGTCGTCGGCGCAGCGGCGACGCCCGACGGTCGCGGGTACTGGCTTGTCACTTCGCGCGGCCATGTGATGGCCTTCGGTGACGCCGAGAACTACGGCTCGATCACCAAACCGATGAGAGCCCATGTCGTCGCGATAGTGGCCACCGCCGACGGCAAGGGATACTGGATCGCCTCCAGCACCGGAGGAGTCTTCAACTTCGGCGACGCCCTCTTCTACGGCCTGGCGAAGGCCGGCACCCCCGGTCTGCCCATCGTCGCCATGGCAGCGACTCCCGACGACGGCGGCTACTGGCTCGTTGATGCAGACGGGAGCGTTTTCCGCTTCGGTGACGCGCTGCACCTGGCACTGCGGGAGAAGGCCAGGTCGCGCGTCGTGGGTTTCGCGGTCACCCCCGACGGATTAGGAGCCTGGATGGCCGAGCGGAACGGCACCGTACTGAGGCTCGGCACGGCGACCGACCGCGGCTCACTCACGGGCGTGCCGACCACCTCATATGTCGTCTCCATCGCCGCGGTGCTCATGCCGGCGCCCAAGGCTCTCGCCTATGACCTAGCCGAGGCCAACGGCAGGGTCGTGGCAGTCGGTAAGGCCGCCTACTACGGCTCCGCCTTCGGCAAGCACCTGGTCGCGCCCATCATCGACCTGGTGTCCACTCCTGATCGCAAGGGTTACTGGCTGATCGGAGCCGATGCCAGTGTGTACCCGTTCGGGGATGCGGAGAACGAGGGCGGCGCCGGCGGCAAGATGCGCCGGGACCCGGTCGTGGCCGCCGCAACGACTCCGGACGGCGCCGGGTACTGGCTCGTCACCGTTGCCGGCGGCGTCATGGCCTTCGGCGACGCCAGGAACTACGGCTCGATCAGATCACCGATCACGGGCCACGTAGTCGCGATCGTGGCCACCACCGACGGCAAGGGCTATTGGATCGCCTTTAGGGCCGGGCGGGTCTTCAACTTCGGCGACGCCAGGAACTACGGCTCGGCGAGGCCTGGCAACGTCCGACAGCTGATAGTCGCCATGGCGGCGATGCCCGACGGGGGCGGGTACTGGCTCGCCGAGGCAAACGGGAACGTGCTCCGCTTTGGCGACGCGATGCACCTGGCGACGTTCTATCCGGCGACAGTCACGTCGCGCGTCGTGGGTTTCGCGGTCACCCCCGACGGCACGGGAGACTGGATGGCCGAACAGAACGGTACCGTTCTCAGCTTCGGCACCGCCAAGGTCCACGGCTCACTCAAGGGTCGAGCGGCGAGCTCGCCAATCACCTCAATCGCCGCCATGCCAGTCGCGCCCCCCCCGTCGCTCCAGTACCCGCACGGCAGCTTCGGATACGACATCAACTGGCCCCAATGCGCCGCATCAGGGTCGTCTCAGACCGCAGCTCTCCCCGGACCGCCGTCTTATCCTTCGGGGACCATCGACTACACCGTCGCCGTCGTCGGCGTCGATGGATGGGCCGTCGGCAAGTACAACCCGTGCCTGCAGGCTGAGGTCAGATGGGCCGCAAAGGCCCAAGGGACCCGCGGCGCACCGTACGACCTCTACATGTTCCTCAACTCGCCGTCGTCGTACGACACGATCGACCAACAAGGACCCGCGGGGACCTGCTCACAGCTCTCCGCCGCCGCTCAGCCGGGCTGCCTCGCCTACAACTACGGCTACAACGCGGCTCAGGCCGCGGTGGAGTACGCGAACTCCCAAAGTGCGACTTCCCCGGTGTGGTGGCTCGACGTCGAGAACGACATCTGCGGCCAGTACTGGTCGTGCAACCAGGCGTTGAACTCTGCCACGATCCAGGGTGCGATCGACCTCCTCCACGCGCGGAGACTCACAGCCGGGATCTACTCGACGTCGCTCCAGTATCAGGGGATCACCGGCGGCTACGTGCCGTCGGGCCCGCAAGTCCCCATCTGGGTCGCCGGCGCCTACTGGACCTCACCGCCCTATCCGCCGAGCTACGGCTACTACCCTCCCTCAGCGCTCGCACCGTACTGCAGCGCGAAGTACGCGTTCGCCGGCGGCGACACGTGGCTCTTACAGGAAACCCCCGGCCCGAACAACTATCCCTTCGACCCCGACTACGCCTGCTGATGTTGGGTGTGAAGTCTCGGGTGATACGGCATTTACCGGAAGACCTGTTGCCGGTGTCTCAAGGGGACAACGAAGAAGGGCTGCGAAAAGGACCACGCCAGGGTCCGTCGCTGGCTTGGCTTACCTCACGACGGCGTGCCGGTCGAGCTAAGCAAGGCAAGCGGTGTAAGGGTGGGAGGTCGTGTCGCGCGTGTTCGGTCATGCGTCCATCCGCATCACCGCCGACATCTATGGCCATGTGTCGCCGGAGACGAACAGGCAGGTCGCAGACGCCATGTCCAAGGCTTAGCGATGAAGGACTGCCGGCGAGATCGCTACGAGCCGTGTATTCGGCGCAAACCGTGGCCGATCCCGATGAAGCCTCTGGTGATACCAGGGCGCTAGCCCAGCGAGAACGCCCTCCCAGCCCGAGCCCTCTGCTTCGGAGGGGCATTTGTTATGTCAGATGGCATGTCAGAAAATGTAGCCAAGTTGATAGGGCGGGCTCAACCAGTCATCGCAACGAGCTCGACGAGCTTCTCTGATGGTTTCATGAATCCGAGCGACTCGCGCGGAGGGTTGTTGAGGCTCGCGGCGAACCGGGCGAGGTCCTCCGCGCTGTGCACGGAGAGATCGGTCCCCTTCGGCATGTACTGACGCAGTAGCCCCGAAAGTCCTGGTCGACGTGTTGCTTGCGGTCCTTACTGCCCCAACCAGAGCAACTCGTCCGTCGGCGTTGACCTTGCCTTGGCGATGGACACGCCGACCTTGATGGCCCGGTGTGCTTGCTATCGAATACTGGCCTCTTGCCGCGACGGTTCTTGGGTTCAGGATCGGCTGGGGTTGTCGTCAGCTCCGGTAGGCGTCCCGGCGATGGTCGACATCGAGTACGTAGACGAGCTCATCGGACTGCTCGATGCGATAGCGCACCCGGTATTCACCGCGTCGGGCTCTCCATTGGCCTTCGAAAGGCATGCGCAGCGGAGTTCCTACTCGTTCTGGGTTCTCGGCCAACGGGCCGAAGATGAACTCGATGCATGCTGCCGCGGCGGCTTCCGGGAGATGTTCGGCAAGCTGACGGGCGGCTGTCCGAGTCACGACCACCCGGAAGCTCATTCAGGCGTCTCCGGTTTACGTTCGGCAACCAAGGCGCGAACTTCCGACTCGCCTAACACGTCCCACAGGGCAATGTCCTGCTCGGCAAGTGCTATGCGCGCTTGCGCGTCGGCATCACTCAACAACTCCAACGTCGCCTCGATCGATTCGAGGTCCTCTGCGGCCATCAGGACGACGTAGTCTCTGCCGTTCTTGGTGATCTGAACGCGCTCGTGAGTGGCTGCCACCTCTTCGGCGATCTCGGACAGGCGTGCCTTGACCTCAGACAGCGGGAGAATAGTCATAGACTAGTATTCTAGTCCAAGTTGAACCGGCGATAACGGCGCTCCGCTACGGCCGGTCGAGTTGCGCGATCGTCAACACCGGTCTCGCCAATTTTTCAGTTGACCACCCCGAGCCTGCCCCGTCCACCGCAACAGCCGACAGAAAGCCAACATTCGAGCCAACAAATCCGTCTCAGAGCGTCGCACGCAGTTGCACGCCGTTACAGACGACCCGGACGAGCCAGAACGCGACGGCGCGGGACGATCCGACACGAGCTGCGACGGTATTGAGCTACCTGGCAGTCAGGAGGTACGAGGGTTCGAGCCCCTTCGCCTCCACCCGAAGTTCTGGTAGATGACCCTTTATCCGGCCTCTCCACCTGCCATGGGCGCCCTCCGGCAGCCAAGCTGGCAGCCAAGCCGATTGACTTCACAGCGACTCCGCGACCGAACGTTTCGTTATTCAATACTGGAGTGGAGGTTCGGGACTCGGCTCTTAAACACGGCTGCAGTCCAGAAGACGTCCGCCATGCGATCACGTACGTCCTCGTTGCCTTACGACGACCCAGACGACCCCTAAGTGCTCTATCTCGGACCGGACCTGACTGGTGCCATGTTGGAGGTGCTGACTGCTGTGGACGATCAAGGCGAGGAGATCGCGTTCCACGCCATGCCCATATGCCGGAAATACAGAAGCCTCCTTCCATGACCGAACCCCGCAAGGCCTCGAACGGCCAACCTATGTCCGACGAGTTCTGGCGACACGCGGAGGGCAAGGCCGAAGCCGGACTCGATCCGTCCCGACTGCGTCGGCGCGTCGGACGACCCTCACTCGGAGACGAGCCAGCGGGATTGACTGCTGTCCGGCTCCCTTCCGACATCCGCAGGGCTCTCGACGATCGCGCCACCCAAGACAACACGACAGCCAGTGAGATCATTCGCCGCGCCCTCGAGCAGTACCTCGCAAGTTAGAAGTCCAAGTGCCCGGATCGACAGCTCCTTCCGGTCGTGACCCACGGCTGACCTCGGTGCCTAACTCGGCCGCGACGGTGTCAACGTCGTGCACGCGGAAGTGCGCCAAGGTTTTGGGACTCGCGTTGATTCTGTGCTCTGGGAAGAGTCGACCTTGATGCGAGCTCGATTGCCGAACTGGCCGTAAGCGTGAGCAGGCTCGCGGCACGCGGGCTGGGCCACCCGTCCAGCACAGCGGTCGGCCGTCATCCTCCACGTTGACGTCCACGGTCGTGGTGTAACGAGTAACGCTCGCTGAGCAGCTCGCGCACCGAGCTCTTCTCGAGCATCCACCACGCGGTGCAGCCGCCGCGTGATCCTTCAAACAGGTTCCACAACTTGAAAGAAGGAGACACAACGGTGGCTGCAATCAACAGCATGGACCTTGTCGCGCTCGTTCGCGCGCACCTCGAAGAACAGAGCCCGGACGTCCTGCGTGCGCTCGTGAAGACTTTCGCTGAGGCGGTGATGTCTGCCGAAGCCCAGGTGCTCTGCGGAGCCGAATACGGCGAGGTCTCCCCCGACCGGTCGAACTCGCGAAACGGTTATCACGCCTGGGAGTTCAATAGCAGCCTGGTCGGCCCGTCGAGATCGTGCTGACACGACGCCCGCTACCGCAGCACCCCGATGACACCTCCCCCCACGCCAGCCAAGAGGATCCCGACGAGCGCCACCCTCGCCGCCCGCGAGCCGGGAGGGGGCACCTTGAAGACCCAGATCCCGATGCTGGCGTTCACGAGCAGGCTGAGCTGGCCGATGGTGAAGCCGACTCCGGTACCGACCCGGGAAACGAGACCGAGCAGGGCGAGGTTGCCGACCCCAAACAGCACGCCCGCCCCGAGCTGGAGCGCCGTCACTCGTGCCGGCAGTCTTATCCGCTCCCGCGCCGGCAGAGCGAGCGCGGCTCCAGCGAGGAAGATACCGATTGCGAGCGGGAAGTTGCCGACCTGAGAGGGCACTCGCGCCCACTGGGCGGGTACGAAGTAGCTCCCCCACAGCACCCCGGCGATTCCCGCCCACAAGAGCCCGCTCCGGAATGAGGTCCCCACCACTGTCCCGGTGCGTTCGGCGTTCTGCGACCGCACGATCAAGAGCACCCCGACCAGGATCAGCACGAGCGCAGCGACGAGAAGCGTGAGACGGCGGTCGCCGAAGTGGTCGAGCTCGCCAAAGAGGAGCGCGCCCCAGACAAAGGCGATGATGACGTTGAGGGGAGTCCAGGAGCCCGCGGCGCGGGCGAGACCGATCTTGTCGGAGGCCCGGAAGGCCGAGAAGTTGCCGGCGGTCCAAACGAGGCCGCCAGCGAGCGGTAGCCAGAACTCGCGCCATCCGAACAAGAGATGGCCGCTGCCGGCGAGGAGGGCGACGGTGGCGAAGGCGAGGTTGCCGACGGTCGCGTAGAGGGTGCGCGTGCGCTGCGGAACATCCGGGGCCGCCTGAGCGAGCGGGATCCAGCTGCCCCACGACAGCACAATGACGAGCGCCAGCAGCGCCGTCACGTGGCTGTGAAGGTCTCGGCGAGGAGCTGCGCCAGCTCGGGCAGGTCGTCCACCTGCAGGTCCGCCGGCACCGTCTTCAGTGCCGCCACCATGGCGCCGGCGGCGCGCCCGCGGCGGCGCCAGGCTCGGCGTCCTCGACTACGAGGCAGTGCTCCGGCTCGACCCCGAGCCGCCGGGCGGCGAGCCGAGAGCTCTCGGGTACCGGCTTGCGGTTCGTCACGTCCTCCTCGGTGATGAGGATGGGCGGTGAGACGCCGGCGGCATCTAACCGCGCGGCAGCCAGACGGTGATCGGCGCTCGTGACGACCGCCCAGGGCAGTCCGAACCGGTAAAGCAGGGAGAGCACGGCAAGCGCCCCGGGCGCCGCCGCGGCGTCGGACAGGTCTTGGTGCCGCAGCGAGAGCTGCCGGGCAGCTGCAACTGCGACGGCCTCGACGCCGAGGTCGGGCTGGAGGCGTCGCACGGTGTCAGCCGCCAGGCGCCCGTTGGCGATGGAGACCCAAGCGAGCGGCTCGACAGCGTATTCGTCGGTCCAGGTGCGCCACGCCCGCGCGACGGCGGCGTCCGAGTCGACGAGCGTGCCATCCATGTCGAACAGCACGGCGACCACGCGGGCGAGTTCCACGGTCATCTCCTGCACTCGTATTATCCTCGATCATCGAGTATAAAATGGGCACCACTCCCCGGCAAGACTCGCTCCTGCAGTGGAGTGGCCCGAGTAGGCCCGACGAAAAGGAGACGGTGGTCCCGACGAGAAGGCAGACCCGGAGGTGACGACTGTGCGCGCACCACGGAACGGAACGCGAGACGCGCGCTGGCGAGGCGCGCTCGAGCTGCTGTCCGAGCTCCGGCGGGCGCCTGGTCTCACTCGCGTCGAGGCGGCTCGGCGGGCCGGTCTCAGCAGCGGTTCGGCGACCGAGATCACGACGCGCTTGCGCGCTATTGATCTTGTGAGCGAGGTCCCCGCCCCCATCACCGGGCGCGGACGCCCGACCACCACGTTGCAGCCCCATCCGCGTGGCCCGCTGGTCGTCGCAGTCGACGTGCGTCACGAGGACTGGCGCTGCGCGATCGTCCCGCTCGACGGTCGGCCTCAGATGGTGATCGCGAGGCCGCACGGTTCGAGTGACTCCTCCGCCCTGATGCAGGACATTGCCGCCGTGCTCGCCCGGTTGCGACGGCGGCACGGACGCCGGCTGCGGGCGGTCTCGGTCGCCGTCGCCGGCACGGTCGAGCGCGGCCGCCTCGTGCAGGTGGCGACGCTCGGCTGGGGGGCCGTCGATCTCGAGACCATCCTCGGCGGCCTAGACATCCCACTCTTGATCGGCAACGACGCCACGCTCGCCGGCCTCGCCGAGGCTCGCCACGGCGCAGGTGTCGGCTCGCGCACGGTGCTGCACCTGACCGTCGAGGTGGGCATCGGTGGGGTGCTCGTGGTCGATCAGGCGCCGGTCGCTGGCTCGAGCGGCGCCGGTGGCGAGTACGGTCATTTGCCCTTCGGCGACCTTCGCCTCCGCTGCCCGTGCGGGGCGCGAGGTTGCTGGGACCTCGAGGTCGACGGGCGAGCCCTCGCACGGCATCTCGGCGAGCCGCCACCCGCCGACTCCCGCCGCTACGCCCGGCTCGTACTCGCCGGGGCGGCCGAGGAGGGGGACGGGCAGGCTCGCCGTGCGGTGCGGACCGTCGCTGTCGCTCTTGCGAGCGGCATCGCCGGGCTAGTGAACGCCCACGACCCGGACGTAGTCACCCTGGGCGCGCTAGCGGGCGAGATTCGAGCCGTCGCGCGTCCCGAGTTCGACGCCGCCTACATGGCCGGGCTTATGGGCTTTCGCCGACGCCAGCCGACGCCGCTCGTGCCCGCCGCGCTCGGCGAGGAGGGAGCCCTCGTCGGCGCTGCGGCTGCGGCGCTCGACGTCGTGCTGAGCGAGCAGGGGCTGCGCGACTGGGCCGCCGTCCGCGCCTCGTAGCCACCTCCGAGTCGATCGTCGGGTTCACCCGCGAGTTGCTCCAGAAGCGCCAATACCGTGGTGACGGCCTGGCGGAGCGCCAATTGGGGGCGCGCGACAGTGGATTCACGTCCGCCATTGAAGCGCGCTGGCGGACGATCAAGCGGGCAGGTTGTACCTCAGCACAAAGTTCAGTGTCACCGCGAACATCAGGTAGATGAGCCAGAAACCGGTGCCAAGTCGGAAGAACCCCAGAACGCGCTCAGCCGCGACGCCCACCTTTGTGAAGTCGGGTCTCAAGCTGGCAACGAATTCCGCCACATAAACGCACACCAGTCCGATGAATACTCCGCCCACGGGGTCGTCATGGGAGCCGAAGAAGACAATGACACCGAGCACCGATATCAGGCAGAACGCCACCGTCATTCCGAGGCTCACCCGTGAGTCGCCCCCCTTGAGGCGGTTCCAACCGAGCGCGAACCAGTGGACGCCAAAGGCGGTGAAGGCCAGCGCGGCCATGTAAAGAGGCCTCGCTTTGAAGGTTCCGAACAAGGTCAGCCCAGCGAACAGGTACGTTCCGGCCAGGAATTGCAAGAACCCTGGCATCCAGACTCCCCAAACGCCACTCGCAAGGTCGACACTTGAGCTTCGCGTCGGGTAGCCAAAAAGCTCTTGCGTCCCGTAGATGAGGTACCCGGTGCCTAGTCCCATGAACCCGAGGGCCAAGGGGGGAAACGAGGACACCGGCAAACTGACGGTTTCAGTAAGAAGGGACACTGCATCTCCTGGGCATTCGACGGCTCGGCCCGGGCACTCGACGGCTCGGCCCCCGGGCGATCGTAATGCCTCTTGGCGCTCAGCGCGGGGAAGGCTGCGACCTGGGCCGCGCGCGTCGTGAGAGACCGTCACGGCCCCGACGAGGACTCAGTCGCGCCACGATGATCGGCGCAGAGGCGCACGTGGGACCGGTCGACGTCGAGCTCATCCAGCCGGTGGACGGGCCCAGCATCTACAAGGAATGGCTGGAAGAACACGGTGAGGGCGTTCGCGGTCGGAGATGTCTTCACATCTCGGCTGTGCCTTGCGCAAGCTTGCTCTTGGAGCAACTGAAGGGTCTGGTATGCAATCACGGCCTGGATCAGGCCAACGACCAGGGGTCCAGGCGCTACCTTCCCTCAGCCTGTACTTTTCTCGCGACAAAGGTTAAAGTGCGAGAGAAGGGTGACTTCGATGCCGTCGCGGGTGTCGTTTTGCGGCAAGACGGCTGAAATGGAGGGACAGCGACAAGATGAAACTGCACAGGAGAGAAAAGTGGCTCGGGGCGGTTATGGCCGGCGCCGGGCTTTCGTTGATGCTGGTAACGCTGCCTTCCGCAGTGGCCAGCCCGAGGGCGGTCACCGCTGGCGGCACGTTCTACGCCGCGCAGGCGTGGGG
>PLKG01000114.1 GCA_003140595.1 Acidimicrobiaceae bacterium
CCCAGCCCTGAGCGAGGTCGCGACGTCCGGTCTGACAGAAAAAGATCGTCGCCTCGGCACGGCCTGGGCCAAAGTACACTTACACCAACTGACGAACACTAAAGGCGAGGAGTGAGGCTAATGCGACTCACGCGCAGGATCGTAACTATCGCCGCAAGCGTCATGTGCGCCCTCGCCCTCGCGGCGTGCGGCAAACAAGTCGTTGCGCACGTGACCGCAAGCGATTCGGTTCACTCAGCTCTGACAAGCGTATTCACCAGCCCGACGACTCAGTACGTCGTCACGGTACAAGGTCTACCCGGGCAGGCCGCCAGCGCCGAAGGCAGCTTCTCAGTCGTGATCACGACATCCCACGACCAGGGCACGAGCACATCGAGCTCCATGACCAACCAGTCGATCGACCTCTCGGTCGACTATCTGTCCAACGCTTTGGTCGATCTGCGCGCAGTGGACGGGTCGGCATATTTCCGCGTCGACCTCAAGAACATCGAGGGTCTTGCCGGAGGCCCGGCCGGGTTCGCGGCCGAGTCGAAGACGCTCGATCAGCTGGCTGCCCGACCTGGCTTCGGTTTCATCCATGATGCACTGCTCGGCGACTGGATCGGCGTGTCGACCAGCACGCTCACTTCAGTGATCCGCCAGCTAGAGCCGCAGATGGCGGGAGGGCTCTCGTCGATATCGGGAATACAGTCGTCGATATCGAGTATTCAGTCGTCGATATCCGGAATCCAGAAGGCAAGCGGTCTCGGCCAACAAGTTACGAGCTCCTGGCTGCAGTCGGTCCGGACATGGTTGAGCGTTCACAAGACCAAGAGCAACGAGTACTCGCTCACGCTTCCGGTCCGAAGCTTTGCCGGGTCACTTCTCCAGGCGGTAGCCAAGCCCTTGGCTACCTACGCGAACGAACCGATCCTGTCCCACGCACAGCTTCTGAAGGCGATCGACCGGATCCCGGCCAGTCTTTCAATGCATGCGAACCTGTGGGTCTCGAACGGGTCTGCGACCAAACTCCAGCTCCTCATTCCCAACTCCACTGGCTCTATTCTGATCGCCGTCTCCCACCCGGCATCGCCGGTTCAGGTTCCGAGCAATCCGACGATGTTGAGCACAGGCGACCTCACCTCGATCTTCGGGTCTGTTTCAGGACCGGTCGTCAAGGCACTTGGCTCAAGCCGTGCGAGCGCGTTGAGCGCGCTCTGAGCCCCAAAGCCGCCAAACCCGGGGCGTCATTTCTCGGCTGCTGAGCCGTACACCTAGCCGGCCGACGCGGCCCTTGGCGCGGGCTCAGGACCGATGTCCGGCTTCGAGAGTCGCGGCGCCGGATCGAGGCTCGGCAGGTAGGCACTGGCCACAACCTCGTCGGTCCATCTGTGCACCGGGACCACGATGTCGGTCGCGCTCAACGCGCGAGGAGCCGGCAACTGGCGACAACCCATTCGATCCGCGAATGCATTGCTTCCTCCTTGGCCGCTCAGCGAGGCTCCAAGTGCGCTGTGAGAGCTCCGCGACGTGAAATGTCAGGCTTGCTCTGCAGCCGGCACGCTGGCATCTCTTTTCGCGACATGACAAGCGACGCGGTGACCCGGCCGGATCTCTACGAGCTCGGGGCGGCTGAGGGCGCACTCGGCCTCGGCAAGCGGACAACGAGGTCGGTACGGGCAGCCCGAGGTCACGGCCGCGCTGCCCGGAGCAGGGACCGCTTCGCCGGCCAGCTGTACTCGACGCCTGGCCCCGTGCGTCGGGTCCGGCACCGGCACCGCGGCGGCGAGCGCACGGGTGTAGGGATGCAGCGCCGCGCCGAGCACGTCGTCGTACTGGCCCGACTCCACGACGAGGCCCAGGTACATCACGTCGATCACATCTGCAACGTGTCGGACCGTCGCGAGGTCGTGACTGATGAAGACGTAGGAGAGTGAGAGCTCGTCCTGCAGCCGCACGAGGAGGTTGATTACCTCCGCGCGCACCGACACGTCGAGAGCCGAGGTGGGCTCGTCGAGGACGAGAGCTCTCGGCTCGACCGCTAATGCCCGCGCAATTGCCACCCGCTGAGCCTGTCCGCCAGAAAGTTCGTGGGGATAGAAGCCGGCGAATCTCGGCGCGAGTGCGACCATCCCGAGCAACTCGTCGATCCGGGACTCACGCTCGTGTCCGCGCCCGGCGAGATCGTGCACCGCCAATACCTCGCCTATGGCGGTCGCGGCAGTAAGGCGGGGATCGAGTGAGGAGTAGGGGTCCTGGAACACCAGCTGAAGGCTGCGAGCGAGCTCGCGACGTCGAAGTGACACAATCTCCTCGTCGAACAGCTCGATGCTCCCGGCGCTCGGCCGCTCCAGGCCGACGAGCAGGCGGGCCAGTGTGGATTTTCCACACCCGCTCTCGCCGACTATCCCGAGCGTGCTGCCGGATTCGAGCTCCACAGACACACCTCGCAACGCCCGCACACCGGGACCCCGGCGCATCGGGTACAGCTTCTCGAGCCCGACAGTGCGCAACGCTAGAGCCACTCGATCGGCTCCTTCCAGCAGGCCGCGAGGCTGCCTTCCCCGCGCTCGAGGAGCGGGGGCTCCTGCTCCGCGCAACGGTCGAACGCGAAAGGACAGCGCGCTCGGAACGGACAGCCAGGCGGCAGCCGAGTCGGGTCGGGCGGAGAACCGCCGATCTGGGTGAGCCGTGCGCGGTGCCTCACCTCCGGGCCGGGCAGCGAACCGAGAAGTGCTTGCGAATAGGGATGTGTAGGTCGCGCGAACAGACGCACCGTCGGCGCCTGCTCGACTACGCGGCCCGCGTACATGACAAACACGCGGTCCACAAGGCGCGCGATCACACCGAGATCATGGGAGACCCAGACCACCGACATGGCGGTTCGCGACTGCAAGGAGTCAACGAGGTCGAGGATCTGCTGCTGAATGGTCACGTCGAGGGCCGTCGTCGGCTCGTCGGCAATGAGCAGGCGTGGAGAAGTGGCAATCGCCATTGCGATCATCACGCGCTGGACCATGCCCCCGGAAAGCTCGTGGGGAAAGGCGGCCTCCACGCGTTCGGGATCGACGAAGCCGACTTGCCCGAGCACCTCGCGAGTGCGTTTCCCGGCGGCCGCGTCGCTCGAGCCGTGGGCCCGGAGAGTCTCGACAACCTGGGTCCTAACTCGCAGGAGGGGGTTCAACGAGGTCATCGGGTCCTGGTAGACCATCGCGACTCCGGCACCCCTAATCGATTCCATCCCCCGTTCATCGAGCTCGGTGAGAATCTTGTCCTCGAAACGAATCTGGCCGCCGAGGACCTCCAGCGGCCTCGGGAGGAGCCGGAGCACTGAGAGCATCGTGAGCGTCTTGCCCGATCCGCTCTCTCCGACCACGCCGACCTTCTCGCCGGCCAGGACGTCGAGATCGACGCCACGCACGATCTCTCGAACCTCGTGGTCACGGCGGGAGCCGACGCGAACGCTGCGCAACGAGAGCAGCGGCAGCTCCGCCAGGGCGCTCAACTCTCCCCCGCCGAGGGACCGGCTCGTCGCACGACGAGGTGGGACGGTACACCGAGCCCGGCGCGCAGGAGGAGCGGCTTGTCACCGGGGGTGATGGACCCGAGAATGCTCGCATCGCGCGCACCGGTGCAAGAAGGTACTGAAGCCCTGAGCCCGGAACCGGTCAGGTAACCGATGAGCGCGAACGCGAGGGCCTCCTTGCATGCCTCGGGGACGCCGAAGTCCTCCAGAGGCCGGAAGGCCACGCCTGAGAGACGCTCGCGCAGCTTTGACATCAGGACGCGATTGCGAGTGCCGCCGCCCGCGGCCACCACCTCGGTTACGCCGCAGCCGATGAGCGCTCTCGCCACAGTCTCGGCGGTGAGCGCGCTCAGCGTCGCGACGAGGTCGTCGAGCTCGAGCTGCGTGCCACCGAGAGCGGCCTCGACGTAGCTGAGGTTGAAAAGTTCCTTGCCTGTCGATTTCGGTGGCGCCAACACGTAGTAGGGCTCGTCGAGCAGCGACGCGAGAAGGCCCGCGTCCACCTGCCCGCGCCCCGCGTGCCGACCTCCCTCGTCGAAGCGTTCCCGACCCCGGCTGAACGACGTCACGACAGCGTCCATGAGCGCGTTCGCCGGACCGATGTCGAACGCGACCGGCTCGCTCCCTGACGCGAGCACGGTCACGTTGGCAATCCCCCCGAGGTTCAGCGCGCCGCGGACAGTCCCGACTGGTGCGCCGAGCAGGAGGACGTCGAGCACGCTCGCGAGCGGTGCCCCATGGCCTCCCGCAGCGATGTCGCGGTTGCGTACATCGCTCACGACGGTCGCCCCTGTCGCCTCGGCGATCCAAGCAGGCTGACCCAACTGGAGCGTGCCCCGCGCGCGGTCGCCCTCCACCCAGTGAAAGACGGTCTGGCCGTGGGAGCAAACGAGCTGCACGGGCTCTCCCCCGACCTGTTTGGCGAGGTCGTACGCCACTTCACCGAAAAACTGGCCGATGGCCACATCGAGCTCGCAGACTTCACCGATGTTCGTCGAGGCGGGCGGAAGAACTGCGGCAATACGGTCCCGGAGACGATCGGGGTAAGGGACCGACCGATGGGTGACGAGATCACACTCGAGCACCTCGTCCTCCTGGAGGAAATCTGCGAGCACCGCCTCGACCGCGTCGAAGGAAGTCCCCGAGATCATCCCGATCACGCGCATTGCCGGCCCCCGATCCGAGATGGGCATCGCGCGGGCGTCATCGTTTCCTCGTGCGAGGGTCGATCGCGTCCCGCAGCCCGTCTCCGAGGAGATTGAAGCCGATCACCGCGACGATGATCGCCACCGAGGGGAAGGCCAGGGTCCACCAGGCGGTCGCGGCCAAACTGCCGGCCTGGCTCACCATCTCCCCGAGCGAGGCGGTCGGGGGCGGCGGGCCCAGACCGAGGAAGCTGAGGCTCGCCTCCGCGAGCACGGACCACGCGAGGGCGAGGCTCGTCTGAACGGCGAGGATTCCGGACACATTGGGGAGGATGTGCCTGAACAGGAGCCTGCGGCGGGAGAACCCGAGCACTCGGCCCGCGGAAACGTAGCCGGACTCGCGAAGGGCCAGCACCGGTCCCCGGACAACGCGTACGAATATCGGGATGTAGCCGACGCCGATCGCGATAGCGCTGTTTAGCCATCCGGCCCCGAGCGCGGCCACGACGATGAGGGCAAGAAGGATCGCCGGTATCGCGAACATCATGTCTGTCACCCTCATGATCACAGCAGAGGTCCAGCGACCGAGGAAGCCGGCGACGACGCCGGCGATCGTACCGATCACCCCCGCGATCGCAACGGCCAGGCAGGCGATCTCGAGGGACACGCCGAGGCCGTCGAGCACCAACGACAGGATGTCGCGGCCGAACTGGTCGGTGCCGAAGGGATGGCTCCAGGTGGGGTGCTGGAGAAGGGCAGCAGCATTCTGAAACTGAGGATCGTAGGGAGTGCCGCCGAACGAAGCGACGATCGCGGCCGCCACGACGACACCGGCGAGAACGAGGCCGACCCGGCCGTTCGCGCTGTGCCACAGAGCCCGTAGGAGGCCCTGGCGGCCCTCTGGCTGCGCGACGAGGTCGACGTCGCCGGGCATTGATGGTGCGGGCCCGAGGCCGGTCACGCTCATCGGTTCCGGATCCTCGGATCGACGACCGCGTAGAGGACGTCGACGATCATGTTCACGACGACGAAGCCGGCGGCGAAGATCATCGTGACGCTCTGCACGACCGGGAAGTCGCGGCCGTTGATCGACTCCACCAGGAGCCGGCCGAGCCCGGGCAACACGAAGATCTGCTCCACGATCACCGTCCCGCCGAGCAGGTAGCCGAGCTGAATGCCTGACATTGTGAGCACGGGGATGAAGGCGTTCAAGAAGATGTGCTTCCAGGTCACCGAGTGCCGGGAGAGTCCCTTGCCCCGGGCCGTCCGAACATAGTTCTGGCCGACCACTTCCAGCATTGAGGCGCGAGTGGTGCGCATGATCGCGGCGCCGATCCCGAGGCTCAAGGTGAAAGCGGGGAAGAAGATCTGCTGAATGTTCAACCAAGGATCGCTCGCCAGGCTCGCGAAGCTCTCCGAGGACGGGAAGTACTGGAAGACCGAGGCGAGCAGGGTCACGATTCCCGTGCCGATCACAAAGCTCGGGACGCCGAGCCCGATCACCGACACACCCTGGCCCGAGACATCGACAACGCGACCCGGCCGCAGTGCCCCGAATACTCCGAACAGGACGCCGATGAGCAGTCCGAGCAGCATTGCCGCTATGGCAAGCTCGAAGGTCACCGGCAGGGCGGCCCCTACGAGCGAGGCGACCGAGGTGCGCGAGGAGAGCGAGACGCCCAGGTTGCCCGTGAGGATCGCGTGAAGCCATGAGACGTACTGCTGAACCACGGGCTCGCCGATGCCGTAGTAGTGGTCGAGCGCCACGAGCTGTGCGTGGCTGAGCAGACCCGCGCTCACCCCGAGGGAGCTCGTGAGCGCGTTGCCCGGGAGAAGCCGCAAGACGAGGAAGACGATGATCGAAACGCCGAAGAGCGTGAGCACCATCGTCGCCAGGCGGCGGGCGACCTCTTTCAAGAGTCCCCGCGCCCGGCCTTCACCAACTAGGCGACGACCCGCCGGTGCGACCGCACCGGCGGGTCCGTCGTCGGTAAAGACCGCTGTCGTCAGGAAACGCTCGTCGACGAAAGAGTCTGCAACGAGTCGGTCAGCGACGGGAAGAAGCTGAACCCGTGCACGCCATGGCCGACCACCGCGTAGTCGTAGCTGGTGAACAGCCACACCCAAACGGCGTTCCCGGTCAGCTTCGCCGAGAGCTCGCTGTAGTCCTTCTGCTGGGCCGTGAGCGAAGACGACTCGTCACCTGCAAGCAGCAGGTTCTGTAGGACCGGCGAACTGTACCCGGCCGGCACTCCGAGGTCGGCGCCCTTGCCGAAGTAACGGCCGTACATCGTGTACGGATCAGGGTCTGCGCCGTTCCAGGCGAACGCAGCCTGGAACGTGCCCTTGAGCCAGTCCTGGATGTATGCGTCGCCCGCCAGGTTCTGGATGTTCATCTTGATCCCGGCCTGAGCCAGTTCGCTTTGTGCCGCGATCGCCTGCGCCGAGCTGGTCGGGTCGAGGGCGACCGAGGTGATGGCGGTGAAGGAGAAGCCGGATGGGTCGCCCGCTGCCTTGAGGTATCTCTTGGCTGCCACGATGTTCGTGTTGGGGCAGATCGCGGAGACCGGCCTGGAGGCGAACGGCCCGACGGGGACGGGCCCCACAACCTGGCCCTGTCCGAAGACCGAGTCAGCGACGATCTGCTTGCGGTTGATGGCACACTCCAGTGCCCGCCGGTTGTTCACATTTGCCAGCGGCCCGGTCTTGTCCTGAAGCATGAGCGCCCGGTACGAGAGATCGAGGACCTTCTGTACCTTGTAGCCGGTCAGCGTCTTTGCGACCTCCGGCTCGGTGAGCAAGCCCAGCTGGACGGTGTTCGCCTCGATCGCTGAAGCTATCGACTGCTCGGTGGGGATCGCTTCGACCTTGACCGAGGCTTGTGTCACCTTGCCGCCCCAGTAGTGAGGGTTGGCATTCAGCACCAGGTAGTTGTTGGGGCTCCAGCTGGAGAAGGCGAACGGTCCCGTGCCATCGGGAGCCGTCGCCACCGTGCCTGCCGCGATGGCCTTGGTCGAGAGCATGGAGAGGTTGACCGAGGTGAGCCCCGACAGGATCGAGGAGTCAGGCCGGCTGAGGACCAGCGTCACCGAATATGGGCCGTTGGCGACGATGGACTTCACGGCCGAAAGGTACGAGGCCGAGGCGTCGCCGGTCTTGGGAGCCAGCACCCGGTTGAGCGACGCCACGACGTTGGCCGAGGTGAAGCTCGAGCCGTCGTCGAAGATCACGCCCCTGCGGAGCTGGAAGGTGATCGCCCGGTTGCCCTTGCTGAACGCCCAGCTCCTCGCCAGGTCCGGCACGAACTGCAGCTCCTTGTTGTAGCGGACGAGCTGGTCGTACACGAGGCCGAGCGTCTGGAAGTCGACGAAGTTCGTGACGACGTCCGGGTCGAGCTTTTGAACACCCGAGGTGCTTGCGACGACAAAGGTGCTCGGCGAGGACGAATGGCGAGCCTGAACGCGCGGCGCGGCGCCTACCGAGGAGCAAAGCGCACCTGCCAGACCCAAGCTCGCCGCAAGCACTATGACACCACGCAGAACGTTTCTGTGCCTCACGTACCACCTCCAAGTCGTTAGGCCGGTGAAAATAGCACATTATTGCGGTTATGTTAAGCGTCGGACGGATAAGTTCTTCGATAGTTCTAGCGTCTTCGGACGGGAAGTCAGGGAGCGTGGAGCGGGCAAAGATGCCGTTGGCCAACCAGCAGCCGCCTCGGCTGCAGGACGGCATCTGCCTGCGGGCTGCGCAGTCGCAGGACGCGAAGCACCTCGCGGCCGTGTTCGTGTCTGCCTGGCGGCACTCCTACCGCGGAATCGTCCCGGAGGAGAATCTCCGCAGTCTCGACGAGAACGAGATCGCCGACTGGCTCGAGAAGCTGATCGGCTCGACTAGCTCCACGACGACGGCGGCCGAATCGGCTCACCACGATGTCCTCGGCTTCTGCCGCCACGGCCCAGACCCTGAGGACGCCGGGAGGGGTCACATCTTCTCGCTCTATGTAGCACCGGCCGCGTCCGGGCGCGGGCTCGGGAGTTATCTGCTGGCACACGCACTCGCGGACCTCGAGCGGCGACATCTAGATCCGGTCACCATCTGGGTCTTCGAGCAGAACGAAAGGGCCCGGCGGCTGTATACGGGCTTCGGCTTCTTTCCGGACGCGACCCGGCGCGTCGAAGCCGAGTACGGAGCCGAGGAGATACGACTCTGCCGCCTTGGCGAACGAGCCACATGAGCCACTCGGCCGGACAGGAGCTCGTTCGAGTGACCACCGGGCGCACGGCGCGCGATCTCTCTGGACTTGAGGCAGTGCTCAGCGAGTTTGTCTCCGTCGGCTTCCCGTCCGGGTTCTCCCTCGCGGTCGTGGACGCCGAGGGCCCCCTCTTCTCCGCCTACGGCGGCTTGGCCTGCCGGGTCGGGACAAAGCGCCCCGTCACCGAGCACACCTCCTACGACCTCGCCTCCCTCACCAAGGTCGTCTGCAGCGTGACTCTCATGCTCCTATTCGCGCAGCGCGGCTCGCTAAGCCTCGAGGACTCGGTCCAGGCGTGGCTCCCACAGTTCCCGCGCTCGGACACAACCCTGCTCGAGCTTTTGACCCACACCTCGGGGCTCGTCGCCCACAGACCCTTCTTTGAGTCCCTTAGCGGCCGGGACGCGATAGAGGCAGCCGTCCTCGCCGAAGCGACGCGATCGGCACCGAGCGGGGAGGTCGTCTACTCGGACCTCAACTTCATGCTGCTCGGCTGGGTGCTCGAGGCGTGCGGCGGCGCTCGGATCGACGAGCTGTTCGCAGGAGAGGTCGCAGGCCCGCTCGAGATGTCCCGAACAGGGTTTCGACCGGGTCCGGGGCAGGAGACCGCGGCGACCGAGCTCAACGGGGACCAGCGGCTCGCACCGGGACTTATATGGGGCGAGGTGCACGACGGCAACGCCCATGCGCTCGGAGGGGCGGCGGGTCATGCCGGGCTCTTCGCGCCGCTCGACGATCTCGTCGATTTCGCGCGCCACCTCCTCACTCCTGATGGCAGGGTGCTCAAACCTGCCACGCTCGACGCGATGGCCACCAAGTGGGCCGGGAACGCCGATGACGTTCGCGGCCTCGGATGGCGCCTCGATCCCAAGGACTGGGGCCGATGGCCCACCGACACCCTGTGGCACACTGGCTTCACGGGTACCTCGTTGCTCATCTCACGATCACTCGGTCTCGGGGTCGTCCTGCTCACCAATGCAGTCCATCCCTACCGACGCATCGCCCAGCAGACCGAGATGCGTGCCGCGGTCCACCGGCGCGTGAGCGAGGCCCTTACTTGACGCCCGCCCGCAAGCCCACAGGTCTCGGCGCACTCGATACCGAGGCCGTGCGCCCCGAGCTCTCCGAGCTCGACGTACTGGACATCGGTGATCTCGTCGCGCTCATGACCTCGGAGTCGACCCGGGCCTCGGATGCCGTTGTGGCCGCCACCTCCCAGATCGCCGAGGTCGTCACCGCGGTGGCCCGGCGGATCACCGAGGGTGGGCGGCTGATATACGTCGGGGCCGGGACAGCCGGCCGGCTCGGCGTGCTCGACGCAGCGGAGGCCGGACCGACCTTCGACGTCCCCGACGGCTTGGTTCTCGCCGTCTTCGCCGGAGGCAGCGACGCAATGGTCCGTCCTCGAGAAGGCGCGGAGGACGACGTCGAGGCCGCCGCGGTCGAGCTGCGCGCTCTGGGATGCTCGTCTCGAGACACCGTGTGCGGGATCTCAGCGAGCGGCCAGACGCCATTCGTTCTAGGCGCCATCAGCTATGCCCGAAGCGTCGGCGCGCTGACTGTCGGGATCGTCTGCAACGGCGGGAGTGCGATCGCGATCGCCGCCGAGCTCCGGGTCGAGCTCCTGGTCGGCGGAGAAGTGATCGCGGGCTCGACGAGGTTGAATGCCGGGACCGCACAGAAGATCACCCTCAACATCGTCTCCACCGCTGTGATGATCCAGCTCGGCAAGACACTTGGGAACCTCATGGTCGATGTCCGGCCGACAAATGAGAAGCTGAGAGACCGGGCGATGCGGATTGTGTCGACAGTGGCCGAGACGTCGCCTCAACAAGCCAGAAAAGCCCTCGAGGCTTGCGGGTGGCGGACCAAGCTCGCCTGCATCATCGCCGCCTCGGCGATGGACGCCGAACAGGCGAACGACCTGCTGGTGGCGAGCGGTGGCCGGCTCCGTGCCGCGCTCGAGACGATCCGCACAGGCCGTTCGGCGACAACAGGCCGGCCATCCAGCCGCTCTGGGAACCAGCGACGGCTTGGCGTGGCAGCCTTCCTCCAGCACGGCCGGCTCGTTCCCGGTGACGTCGCTGTCGCCGAGGGTCGGGTGATCGCGCTCGGCCTGACGCCTACAGGCCGCGGGATTGCCATTCCAGGGCTCGTGGACCTACAGGTGAACGGCTATGCGGGCTTTGACGCGCTCAGCGCTTCGGTGGAGGAGCTCGCGACACTCGGCACGGCCCTCGCCCGTGACGGGGTCCTCGCCTACCAGCCCACGCTGATAAGCAGTGAGACCGCGCGCACGACGACGGCGGCAGGCCGCATCGCCGAGGTGGCGACACGGGAACCAGATGGCGCACGTCTGCTGGGCATCCACCTCGAAGGGCCCTTCCTCTCGCCCCTACGGGCCGGAACGCACCCGGCTGAACGCCTCGCACGACCCAACCTCGAGCTCCTCAGGTCATTGCTCGACGCAGGTCCGGTCACCATGGTGACCCTCGCCCCTGAGCTGCCCGGTGCACTGGAGCTCGTAGCGGAGTGCCGCCGCCGCGGGATAGTCGTCTCCTTCGGCCACAGCGACGCCGACACGTCCGAGGCGCGGCGCGGATTCGATGCCGGTGGGCAGGCCGTGACGCACGTCTTCAACGCGATGTCCCCCATCTCGGCCCGCGCGCCTGGCCTCGCGGGGGCGGCGTTGGCAGACCCACGGGTGACGGTCCAGATCATCGCCGACCGTGTCCACGTCGCCGACGAACTGCTACAGGTGGTGCTGGCCGCGGCGCGGGGCCGCTGGACCATCGTGAGCGACGCCACCGCCGCCTCGAGTCTCGGCGACGGGGAACTTCTCTTGGGGGAGGTTCGCGTGACCGCCGAGCAAGGAGTGGTCAGGCGCCGGGACGGCACGATCGCCGGCTCGGCCGCCACATTGCTCGACGGCGTTCGGCGCGTCGCCGACTCCGGCGCCGCGCTCGGTGACATCCTGGCCGCGGCAAGCGAGCGTCCCGCGCGGCTACTCGGGCGCGAAGACATCGGGCGCATCGGCCTCGGAGCCCGTGCGGACCTGGTCGTGCTCGGCGACGACCTCGAGGTCCACGAGGTACTCCTCGAAGGCCGATCGGTGAAGTGACTGGACTTCAACTTCGCTGAGATGGAAAGACCCTTGAGACACCGGGACCGGCTTCTGGGCCCTGTAGGGGACGCGACGGTCGGTCCCACAGCTCTGCGCACGGCCACAGGTTGCCGGCTGTCGGCGAGAATAGGCAACAATCAAAAGCGGCCCGTCACGACCCAAGGGAGACACACGAGATGACAACCTCTGTCATCGGAGCTCGGCTGCGCGACGTGCTGCCGGAAAGCCGCATCGACACGACGGCGATCACGCTCACCGTCAATGCCCGCGACGGTGGCTTTTACGAGTACCGTCCGCAGGCCGTCGTTCGCGTCACCAACGAGCACGAGGTATGCGCTCTGCTCGCAGTCGCGCGCGAGATGCGATTGCCGGTCACCTTCCGGGCCGGAGGTACGAGCCTCGCCGGCCAAACGGTCGGCGAGGGGATCATCGTGGACGTCAGCCACGCGTTCACCGGGATCGAAGTCCTCGACGAGGGCGCGCGGGTCAAAGCCGAGCCAGGCCCGACCGCTGAGATGGTGAACCGGGTACTGCACCGGTACGGGCGCAGGATCGGGCCCGATCCGGCCTCTATCCGGGCTGCTCGCATCGGCGGGATTATCGCGAACAACTCGAGCGGGATGATCACAGGCGTCAAGCTCAACGCCTACCACACGATGGACTCGATCCGGTTCGTCCTGGCGGACGGGTCTGTCTGGGACACTGCGGCCGAGGGCGAGAGCCAGCGCTTCGCCCGCGAGCGGCCCGAGCTTGCCCGGGGCCTTGTGGCTCTGCGCGACGATGCGCGCTCGGACGCGGACCTAGTGGCGTTGATCAACAAGAAGTTCTCGATCAAGTGCGTGACCGGTTACGGCATCAACGCTCTCGTCGACTTCGACGACCCGCTTGCCATTCTCGCCCACCTGCTCGTCGGCTCCGAGGGCACGCTCGCCTTCATTTCTCACGTCGTGCTGAACACCGTGCCGCTCGATCCCGAGCGCTCCGCCACGCTACTGCTGTTCGAGAGTCTGGAGACCATGGCCAGGGCCATCCCGGCGGTCGCGGCTACGGGCCCGAACGCGGTCGAGTTCCTCGACGACGCCTCGATGCAGACCGTGTCAGGCATAGACGGCCTTCCTCATCTGGTGAGGAGCCACCCGAAGGGGTCGGCAGCCCTGCTCGTCGACTACCAGCGATCATCCGGGGACACCTTGAAGAACGCGGTCGCTGCTGCGATGCCGAAGCTGAAGGCCCTCCCGGGCCTTATCACGATGAGCAACTTCAGCACGACGCCCGAAAGCTATGCGCGCCTTTGGCGCGTGCGCGAAGAGCTGTTCGGGATCGTCGGCGGCGCCCGCACGCCCGGCACGACGGTCCTGCTCGAAGACATGGCGGTCCCCTTGGATGAGTTCGCGGAGTTGCTCACCGGCCTCGAAGTGCTGTTCGTCAAGCACGGCTACACCGACCCCGGGCAGGGCGTCCAATTCGGTCACGCGAGTGCCGGCAACGCCCACTTCGTGTTGACCGCCGACTTCACCCAGCAACGGGAGATAGACCGCTTCATGGCCTTCACCGAGGACTCCGTCGCACTCGTCGCCGACAAGTTGAACGGCTCCCTCAAGGCCGAGCACGGCACCGGTCGTGCGATGGCGCCGTACGTGGCGCGCGAGTGGGGTGACAAGGCGTACTCGCTGATGACCCGGATCAAAGAGCTCATCGATCCAGGCGATCTGTTCAATCCCGGCGTGCTGATAAACGGCGACCCGGAGGTCATCCGCAAGAACATCAAGCGCACGCCAACGGTGTCGTCGCGGATCGACAAGTGCATCGAATGCGGCTTCTGCGAGCATGTCTGCCCGAGCCGCCTCGTCACTCTCACACCGCGGGGTCGCATTCAAGCCTCGCGAAAGCACACAGAGCTGCTCGCGGCAGGCGACGACATCGCCGCCGAGGAGCTGTGGCGCCAGTTCCAGTACGAGGGGATCAACACCTGCGCGGCCGACGGCATGTGCGGGACCAAGTGCCCCGTTGGGATCAACGTCGCCGAGTACACCGCCGAGCTGCGGGCCGAACGCAACAACAGAGCCGACACGTTTCTCGGTTCGGTGCTGGCGCGCCGCTTCGCGGAGGTCGAGAAGATCGCGCGAGGCGGACTGTCGGTGGGAGTGCTCGCCAACAAGGTCCACACAATGGAAGTCCTCACGAGGGCGGTTCACAAGCTGATCCCGTTCTCGCCCGTCTGGTCTCCAGCGATCGGCAAGAGCCCGGTGCCGGTGTTCCGATCCGAGAGCGGTCCCGAAGTCGTCTACTTTCCCGCCTGTGTGACACGGATCATGGGATCCTCGAACCTCGGCAAGGCATCAGTCGCCGAGACGGTGCTCACCGTCGCCGCCCGCGCGGGCATCAAGGTTCGCCTGCCCAAGTCGGTGACCGGCGTCTGCTGCGGCCAGATCTGGAAACACAGGGGCCACGCTTTTGGACGTCGGTACATGGCGAACCATCTCGTCGAGTCCATGTGGCAGTGGACCGACGGCGGCCGGGTGACGGTCATGTGCGACGTCACGTCGTGCACTCAGACTGTCCTTCGCGAGATCGCCGACCAGCTCACAGACGAAAATGCCGAGCGCTACCGCCAGATCAAAGTTGTCGACATCGCCCCATGGCTCCTCGAGGACGTAATGCCCAGGCTCGAGGTCACCACACCGAAGCGGAGCGTCGCTCTGCACCCGACCTGCGCGTGTGTCGAACTCGGGGTCGACAAGCACGTGCAGGCGATCGGCAGGGCTTGCGCGCAAGAAGCGGTGACGCCGTCACACTGGGGCTGCTGTGGCGTCGCCGGCGAACGGGGCCTCATGTACCCCGAGCTGAGCGACGGCGCCCAGCGCGATGAGCATGCCGAGCTCGCCGGGCGCGTCTTCGACGGCTACTACTCCGTCGCGCGCACTTGTGAGATCGGCCTCAGCGAACGCTCGGGGCATCACTACGAATCGATCGTCTACCTCGTCGAGGAAACGACCCGGGCAAGCGGCACAACGCAGAAGTAGAGCTCGGAGACTCGCGGACGAAATCTGGTCCGAAGCCAGCCACAAGTCCGTGGTGTCACAGCGACCTTGAGCCGGCCCTGAGCAATCGACCGAATGCAACCAGGCGCGACGCGGCCCGAGTCAACAGCTCACTTGGACCCACGACCCTGGCGACCGAGAGCGTCGCCCGCTGGTAGGAACCTGTTGCGATGAGGAACCCGGACCGGGAGGCTACGAGGCGGCGAGCCGCTGATTGCGCGGCTGTTCGGTGCCAGAGACGGCCGTTCTGGCCCCCGCGCGAACCAACTCGCTCCACCTCGCATCGGCGACGCGGCACAACTGCTGGAGCTGCTGGCGCTCACGACTCCGGAAAGGCGGACCGTCCCGCCCCGCAACAACCACGAGACCCGACGAGTCGAGCGGCGACCAGGCCACGTCCCGAGGACCTACCAGTCCCGCCCCGCCGGTGGAAAGCGAGAGCCCTGCTCGCGCTCCGGCCGTGAAAGCTCCCAACCAGGCGGCACTCGGTGGATCGCCGGCCTCCGCCAGTACGACGGCCCGGGTGCCGCTCATGTCGAGCACCGTGCACCAGTCGCAGGCGAAAGCGGTGCAAACGCCTTGAGCCAGCACGTCGGAGAGCTCGGCCGGACCGATCGACTCGGCGAGAAGCACGGCCGCATCGAGCGGGTCGCGACCGGCATAGGGCACCTGCGAGACACGATGGCGCAGGTCTTCCACCTCCACGCCGGAGAGCTGCGACAGGGCTTCGGCAAGAGCCTCCGGGCGGAAGCCGTCGGGCAGCTCGACCGTCAGCTCGTCCACTGCCCTGGCCCCGTCCCGCTCGAGGATGTCGATGCCGACTAGGTCGCCGCCGAGCTCGCCGATCCTGGTGGCGATCTGTCCGAGCGATCCCGGGCGGTCTGCGAGCCACAGTCGCACGACTACGTAACGGAACATGTTGTCACCGTACGCGTGGCATGTGAACGCACGATTTCCGCAGCGCAAACACCTGAAGAACTCCGAGACCCCGACGCGACGACCAAGGAGCCAAGACTGCCGACACACCTCGGTCGTATGGGCGGCCGGGAAGAGGGCTCGACCCATTAGCCAGGTGCCGGGTTCGTAGGCGAACCGCGCGCCCGCGGAGGTGCCGCTATCGGCACGAGAGGCCCCGACTGCCCGACAGTTCTCCGACGCGTCCAGATACGCGAAGCACCGCCGTCGCGGCTTCGTGGAGGCGTAGGAATGCAATTCTCAGGCGATCCGACCATGCAGGAGGAAGAACCATGTTCACGAGAACCAAGCGGCTCGCCGCTGTGGGAGCAGCCCTGTTGACCGCCAGCGCAGTCGGAGTCGTGAGCCTCGGAACTGCCACGGCGTCTCCTATAGACGCAGCCGTGGTGATGCACTTCATCGCGGTGAGGACCTCGGTGTCCACGCCGACGCCGACGGGTGCCTACTACGAGTCCTACGTCGAGGTCGCCTCGGGCTCATCGGTCGGCCAAGAAGTTGCTTCCTGTGTCTCTGGCACGACCGCCGACACATGCAGTGCCGCTTTCGCCAACGCGAACGGAATAATTGACGCTCAACTCACTGTCGAGGTCAGGACTGGAAGATTGAGCGGAACCGTCAGGGGTGGCACGGGGGCCTACCTGGACGTGTCGGGCACGGTGAACGGTACTCGGGTGGATGCGGGTGAGGCTGTCACCATCGTCTACTCACGATTCCTGCCGCCGCCCATAACCCTACCTACCCTCCCGCCCATCTCTGTGCCCACGCTCCCGACTCCCGCGTGAAGTTTCACCCTCCCTCAGTCGCCACTGAGTGCACGATTGCGCTGGCACAAGCTACAGCCCTCTCTTCACCGGCCACGTGTACTGCAGGGGGCACTAGGGGCCGCGACCAGCTCGGGCTCAACGCCGCCTAGCCAGTCCTGAGGTGTCAGGACGACCGCCACGGCCGTGAGCACTCCAGCACCTCGAGGCGTACCGATCAGGCGGAACGATAGTGACTGGTTGCGGGAAGCCTCGGAGGCCACTGAGCCGTACTCACCAGACCGCACCGATGCTTGGGACGGCCACGCCGAACAAGTACTCGACCCTCGCGAAGTTTGGGGCGCGGCCATGGGCTCGGCAGACTTCGTTGCGAAACTGATCTGCCGCTTCAGCGGAGCGGGTCGACACCGCTAAAGCGTTCGCCGGTCACGGACTTGTCCTTCGTCGCTCGGACTTTCGCGTCACTCCCAGCCGTCGTCGGCTCCGTCGGACCTCTGCGCTGGGACAAGTTCCTGGGCTTCTCCTTGGGCATGCGAAATGCACCTCGGTCATGAAAGGCGCCTGCAGGTCGAACGGGAACACAGGCGGCGACCGATCTCACGACTCTTCTTGACCAACGGCCCTGATCACGGTTCGTTTCTCGGCCGCTCCAATCCTCGGCCGAGCTCTCGTCAACCGTCACTGAGAAAGGCCCCGAAGAAGTATCGTGAGGCATGGCTCGCGACGACATCGTCGACTGGTTCGAGGTCAACAGGTCGTTCTTCGAAGACATGGACAAGGCGGCGGAGAGACTGCTCCGGCCGGCGGGTACGCAGAACCGAAGGGGCTTCGAGCTTTCCGCAACGTGGCTTCTGGCCGTGCTGGTCCGAGGCGAACAGTTACCACCGATCCCCGACGACGAGGCCCAACGCCACTTCGCCGCGGGACTTGCCCGCTACAAGGAGGGTGCCGAAACCCTCGCCAGGACCGACAACGAAGCTGAAGTCGATCGCGCGATCTTGGCCATCAAGGAATCCAACGGCGAGTTCGCACGGATGTACGAGATCCTCGACCGGGCGCGCTCATCGGGTTGACAACGCGGCGCGCTCGACGACCCGCACTTCGCGCCGCGCGAGGGCCGCGAGCTTTGGTGCCCGGACAAGCAACGAATGTCGTGGACCGGGACGTTCTCAAGGTCTCCACCGCTACTAAGGGACCTTGCACGTTGTCGGCCAAGAAGCTCAAGGCGGGCACTTACAGCCTCGTCGCCACCTACGGCGGCAGCACGAACTTCGAAGGCTCGACCTCAGCCAAGGAGGCCCTCACCGTCGCCGAATAATGGGTTTGCGACGACTTGTTGTTCCGGCGCCCTTCCCTTTCGGGGCCATCGGGATCCCCTCGTTAGACGACTGGGGGTCGTGCGCCCACGATCTGTCAGCCGACCACATGAGGCGGTTCATTCTCGCCGCCCATTCCTCTGCCGATTCCGCGCATGGCTCAGGCGTCACCTTGGGCCCGAGGCGGACCGAATCATGAACCACACACGGGGTCCATCGTCAGGCGCGTCCTCGCTTCTGAGCGTTCGAAAGCCAAAGCGCTCATACCACGGCACCGTTCGAGGATTACCCGTGACGAGGAAAACGGATTCGGTCCGGCCGTCGACCCGCGCCAATCCGCTTCGCAAGAGGAGCCCACCGCAGCTGGACCCACGGTTATCGGGATCGACCGCTATGAAATCCAGATACCAATGGGGCACGTCGGGACGGTGGGACTCCACCCACGCCCAAAATGTCGTCGCCCGACGTGGGTCTCCGCCATACTCGGTCAGGATGGGATTGACCACGGCGTCAACTGCCGAATCGTCGTAGCTGGTGTTCGGAGGGATCCAGGCGGCAACCCCGTAGAGCGCGTCAGTCACCCACAGCCAGCCCTCGGGGGCAATCTGGCCGGCCACCTCGAGGAACTCGAGCTCGAGGACCGCCAGATAGCTACGACATGCCAGGCACCACCGTTCGATGGGGTCGTCGGCGAAGGCCCGCGAGAGCAATCGGGCAATGGCAGGTACTTCGCTCGCGATGGCCTGGCGGACGGTGGGCATCTCGGTTCCTAGTATCGACCGCGCCGGCACAGGACGGCGACGATGACGACACTCACTTGTGAGACCGGCAGTCCGAATACAGATTGTCCAATCCGTAACACGGACCCGCGACGCCATTGCCAGTCCGATTCGCGCCATCTCGACGGATATTTCGTCAAGATCCACGTGCCTGCGTGAAGCCTCGTACCCTGAGCTAGAGCCCCAGGGCGTTCCGTGGCAGGGTTCGGGACGGTCGGGGCGCTTGCCGCCAAGTCGGCTTGGGTCTCGGGGCCGGCGGGCACAATGAAAGTTCCATTGGGATCAGCCGCGTTCACAGCACCGTCGCCAGCGAACGCGCACGCCTACTGCGTCTGCTGGACTTCCGGATCCACGCTCAGGAACTGGCTTGTCTGCGGGTCGTAGTAGCGCCCTATCAGGTAGATCGAGCCTCGAGGATGGGTATGTGGGTCTCCGGAGCGATAGTTCGGGCAGGTGATGTGGCTACGAACCGGCAAGGTTCACGCCTCGTCAGACGCCGAGGCCAGTGTCGTGACCCCGATCGTTGGTGATCCCTCACGATCGCTGGTGCTCTTGGGCTAGCTGAAGTGCCCGCGCCCGCCACGCCTCGACAAGTCGACTCAACTCCTCGTACTGAACATCGTCAAGCTGAAACTCCGCTCTTCCGAGCCGACCGAATCGGTCCATCATCTCGGCAAATACCGTGGGCTCGAACCCTCGGTCCTTCTCGGTCGCGAGCTCGAACAGCCGTTCAAGACCGAATCGGTCTTCAAGTGCCTCCAGGTCCACGAAGTCCCTGGCCTCCGCTCGGCCGAACACCGCGAGCAACTTGTCAGCGGCTAGCTCCTCTGCAGAAAGGATCTGAAAGCCTGGACCTTGATCCGCTGGAAAGAGTCTGGCGTCGCTGGCCAGATCCAGCTCTGTCCGATCGTCCTCATCCTTCAATGACAAAGCGCGCAAAACCGGGGCCTTCCTGCACTCGCCTGACTTGCAGGTTGGCGTCTCGAAGAGCCTGTTCAGCTACGGGAACGAGACGGTCGACCGCAGCAGCGCTGAGTCCGAAGAAGTCGCGGTCTCGAGTCCTGCGATCGATGTCGCCACGGACAATCAGCGCCCCACCACCGGCGAGTGCGAAGTCTTCCGCCTCGCTAAGTCCGGCGATGATTCTGGCTATCCGTTCCTGCAGCGGACTCAGCACGCAAGGACCACCCCTCGGTGCCGTAGGAGCCAGTCTGCCCACGCTCGCCTCAGGGTCGGGGGAAGCACCAGTTCCTCGAAGAGCTCGACGAGCTCGCCAACATCGACGTAGAACCGAACGTCATCCTCAGTGCCTTCGCGAAGAACCTGCTCATAGACACGGATGCGATCGGCTCGCTGCCCGAGGTCGTAGGTGATGGACGGATCGCTCCATCGAACATGGAACGGCAGCTCGACGACGCCCGATGCCTTCAGCACCGAGGGATCGTCGACGTCCTCGGGGATCGCGACCGGGCGGGCGGCAGGTCCGAGCCATGGATTGCGAGTCCGCGACATATCTACATTGTACGGCCGAGTTCGCCCAGCTCACGAGGCTCGTCGGTGCAGACGCCCGATCGACAGATCGCTGTGCGGTGAACTCCGTCGGCGACGCTCAGGAACTGGCCCGTGGCTGGGTCGTGGAAGCGCCCTATCAGGCACATGAGGCCCATCGAATCGCCGTACGCACCCGCGAAGCCGAAAGGCATTCCCTTTCTCCCCGTCCGCTATCAGGTGGCGCAAAAACTCCAAGCGTGCACGGAGGACACCGGAGACGAGCGTTCCAACCAACGAGCGCGCGACCTGGTCGACATCCTGCTGATCGAGGAACTGGCACTCGATGACGACCAGATGTCTGCTGCTCGGCAAGCTTGCATCGAGACCTTCGAACTCCGCGGGAAGCATCCATGGCCGCCGACGGTGATCGCCTGGCCCGACTGGGAAGCCATCTGGGCTCGGCTCACCCAAACCGAGCGCCTCGACCACTCGATGGCCGAAGCGGTCATCCGGGTCCAGAACCTCGTCGACCGAATCGCTTCGACCGGCTAACGCTCAGGACGCTTCTCGCACACCACAAAGCCCTTGAGGGTCTGGTGAAGAGATCCTTGTGCCTTCTTCATGCTCGCCTCGAAATGCCCGGTAAGCCCAAGACGTGCTCTTGCACGGCCTATTCCCGTGAGCAGACGGTCGGTCAAGAGTGACAGCAACGCTGCTGCAAATCGGGGCACATCAGCGAACGCCGGCGGACATTCGAAGGAACGCTGCGACGGGTCAAACACCAACAACTACAAGGCTTTTCCCTGGTCTGAACTGGTGGGCCGTACAAGACTTGAACTTGTGACCTCTTGCGTGTCATGCAAGCGCGCTACCAGGCTGCGCCAACGGCCCCTCAGGAGGTGACGCTACCATCGTGCAGCACCTCTCTGAGCATCAAATGACAAGGTGCGACCACCCTTGCACCGCTCACGGCTAGATTGCCGCCGTGCAGGCCATCGGCGAGACGGTGCGCCCGACACGCGGCGAGGCAATCATCAAGGCGCTCGAGTTCGTCGCAGTGCTCGGAGCGACGATCTTCGTGATCTGGCAGCTGCGACCTGATCTTCTCTTTAGCTCGAGCATGGACGTGGGGGGCGACAACGCCGGTCATGTCGTAACGCCGTACTTCCTCATCCACGACCTGCTGCCCCAAGGGCGCATCACGGGATGGGACCCACAATGGTTCGAGGGCTTCCCGCTTTACGTCTTCTACTTTCCTCTCCCGGCCCTGTTCGTCGCCGCGCTATCGGTCGTGTTCCCCTACGCGGTCGCCTTCAAGCTCGTCACAGTCCTCGGTCCCGTCACACTTCCGGCGGCGGCTTGGGCCTTCGGGCGACTGGCGGCCTTCAAGAGACCGATCCCGGCGCTGATGGCGATGGCGACCGTGCCGTTCTTGTTCAACACCTCGTACACCATCGAAGGCGGGAACATCGCTTCGACTCTCGCAGGTGAGTTCTCGTACTCCCTCGCCCTCACGACCGGACTGCTCTTCCTCGGAGTGTTCGCGTATGCGCTCCGCACGGGCCGCCTCCGCTGGCTCGCGGCGGCCCTTTACGGCGTGACGCTGCTGTGCCACGTCGTCCCCGCGCTCGGCTACGCGGCAATCGCGATCCTGCTCGCGTTGAGCCACTGGAACCGGAACACGTGGCGAGTACTTATTCCTGTCGGTGCGGTCGGAGTTCTGCTCGCGGCGTTCTGGCTCGTCCCCTTCGCCGCGGATCTTCGCTACAGCTCGTCCATGGGCTACACGAGAGTGACCGGTGTCTGGTCGAACATCTTCCCGCGTGACTTCCTCTGGATGATCATTCCCGCTGGGCTGGGCGCCGTGATCGCAATCATCGGTCGTGACAGGACCACCATCGCCCTCGTGGTCGCAACGGTGGCCTCGGTGGCGGGGTTCCAGTGGCTACCGGCCGGTTTCGTCTACAACGGCAGGTGGCTGCCGTTCTATTTTCTCTTTACGGCCCTTCTCGCCGCCTACGGCATCGGCGAACTGTTCCGCCTAATCGGACGCTGGCTGGAGCTCGACGTATGGCAGGCACCGTTCGCGATCGTTCTCGGCAGCCTCGCCGCCCTGATCGGCGTTTTCATAGTCGGGGGCGTCGCGATGCTCGGGACCAACTGGACCACATGGAACTACACCGGCTTCCAGGGCAAGACGGGCTGGCCCGTCTATCAGGGCATCGTGCGCATGCTGGACAAGGCAGGCCGGACTTATGGATGTGGCCGGCTGCAGTACGAGTACATAACCGAGACCAACTACCCCTTCGGCTCGACAGAGGCGACCATGGCCTTGCCGTACTGGACCGCCGGATGCATGGACACCATTGACGGCGTCCTGTTCGAGTCCTCGACAACGACGCCGTTTCACTTTCTCGACCAGGCTGAGTACTCGCTTGCGGGCGAATCCTCGAATCCGGTCTCATTCCTGAACTACCCCAGCTTCAACCTCGCCGACGGGATCCGTCACCTCCAGTTCGCGGATGTGAAGTACTTCCTCGCCGTATCGCCACAGGTCGAAGCCGCCGCCGAGAGCGTCCCCGGGCTCGTCAAGATCGCGTCCACCCCCGGCTTTGCTGGTGCGATCGACCAGGTGACGGTCGCCCATCCCGTCTGGGACCTCTACCGCATCAAAGGCTCGCAGCTAGTGACGCCACTCGACTACCTCCCGGTCGTGGAATCCGGCGGCTCCGCCAAGCAGTGGCTCGACACGAATCTGGTCTGGTGGGAGGACGAAACTTACTGGCCCGTCGAGCTCGCGCTGAACGGGCCCCCTAACTGGCCGAGGGCTCGGGTCGGGTCGGTCTTCCCTGCGTCCCAGGGGGTGCCGGTCAAACCGACGACGGTCACAGACGCCCACATGACGAACTCGACTGTGAGCTTCAAAGTCGGGCGCCTCGGCGCACCGGTGCTCGTGAAGGTGCCCTACTTCCCCAACTGGCACGCTAGCGGGGCCCTCGGGCCGTACGAGGTCTCCCCCAATCTCATGGCAGTGGTGCCGACTGCACATCACGTCGTGCTCAGCTACGGCACCACGGGAGCCGACCAGCTCGGCAAACTTGCCTCGCTTGGCGGTGTCGTCGGCGTGGGCGTGCTGATGGCTCTCCGCCCACCCGTCATGAGTCAATCGACCAGATCACCCGAGACGCCGCTGCCGCCAGCACGCGACGACGTCGAGGGCATCACGTCGGGCCTCACGCAAGACGAGAGCGAACAGGTCGCGAACGACCGAGAGCCCGAGAGCCCACCGGTAATCGGGCCGGGGCTTGAATGCGAGCCTGAAGCTGAATCGGGAGACGACGCGACCGGCACGTGACCCCAGAGTCCAGCCGAGAGTGGTTATCCTCGCTTTATGTGCCCAGAGATCGGTCGATCAGCTCACTAGCGAGTCGCCGGTCCGTCCACCACGCCAGCAAGGGTCGCCGATGGCCGCGGCGCGTGTTCATCGGCGTGGCGATCCTGCTGATCCTGGCTCTGATCGGCGGTGTCGGGGGCTGGTTCTACGTCAACTCGGTGCTGGGCTCGATCAAGCGGGTCCCTGTTCCTACCATCACGCCGGAAACCTCTGGATCGCCGATCGACATCCTTCTCGTCGGGTCCGATTCGCGAGCCTTCGTCGACAGCTCCGGTCAGGCCTCGTCCTTCGGCAGTGCGACGTCGCTGAGCGGGCAGCGTTCAGATGTGATCATCATCGTGCGTCTCGTGCCGAGCACACGCCAGATCGAGATGCTCTCCATCCCGCGAGACACCTATGTCCCTATCCCCGGCACCGGCGGCTCGAACCGGGTCAACGCCGCTTTCAACACCGGCCCGGGCCTGCTCGTGCAAACGATTCAGCAGGACTTCGGGATTCCCGTCAACCATGTCGTGGTGGCGAACTTCCTGGGCTTCGAAGGCATGGTGAACGCTCTAGGCGGCATCTCTCTCGACTTTCCGTACCCGGTTCGCGATCCGGACTCCGGTCTCAATGTGACAACAGTGGGATGCCAGACCGTGAACGGAACCGGTGCCCTGGCACTCGTGCGCAGCCGGCACCTCTACTACTTCAAGGGCGGGACCTGGAACTACGACGGTATGAGCGACTGGAGCAGGATCCAGCGACAGCAGGCCTTCTTCCATGCCGTGCTCAACAAGGCAAACGGAGAGTTCCCCAACATCTTGGCGATCAACAGCTTCCTGCATGCGACAGCCAGCGACTTGCAAGTGGACTCGGGGTTCGGGAGTCGCGAGATGATCTCTCTTGCCATGCGATTTCGAGGAGTCGCATCAGCCGGGCTCGCAACTGAGGTCCTGCCGACTTACGGCACGACCATCGATGGCAACGATGTGCTGATCGAGGCCCAGCCTTACGCCCATCGGATGATCTCGAGCTTCCTCGCGATCGGATCGTCGACAGCCAAGGCCCAAGCTGGGACTTCGACCTCCTCGGCGGGCAAGACCAGTTCCGCGGCCACCACGACCACCGTGGCACTGACCGTGGCTACTACTACACCCGGGGGCCAGGTCGTCTTCGACAACCCCAGGGACTTGCCCGAGCCCTGGAACCCCAAGCCCTGCTGAAAAGCGAGGCGCGCGCAGCTGCACCGCACGCGCCAATGTACGGGCACCGGCGGTCTTCGCGGTGTCCCAGACCGGACCGGCGGAAATGTGCATCTCCCTGGCCGGGGTGGTGAGTTAGCCCCCGATCGTCTCGACCTGGAGGTCAAAGATCTGGCCGATCAGCTCGAGTCCGGGAAGGTCGTGACCAGCGAACAGCACAGAGTGGTGCGAAGGCAGCCCCTCCATGAGGGCGTGGCCATTGGGCACCCTTATCACTGCCCCGTTTAGGCAGTCGGAACCAGGGAAGCCTGCATAACCGGTGAGCTCAGCTTCCACAACCGACAAGGTGTCGAAGGTGGGTCCCAGCTTGACCAGGGTTAGCTCGCCAACGCTGAGACGGGCGTCGATGGCGGTGGCGTTCTCGTCCACAATCGCGAGCGCTCTCGGGCGCAGCTTCCACTCGACAGCGAATTGGCGGGGCAGAATTCCGAGATAGCCACAGTGAGCGGCGAGGACGTAGTTGGCAGGGTCATCGACTTGGGGGAAGGCCGGGATCCGCTCATGTTGCAGCGCCGCCTGACCCATCAAGAAGGGGTAGAGGTTGGTCATCATGACCGGGACCCGAAGGCAACGGTGCACGATGAACTTGGTCAGCATGGAGACGGTGTCCGCTTCGCAGCCCCAGATCATCTCGCGCTCTGTGTAGAGCAGGTCCCAGGCCAGACACGGAGTGGTGTCCGAGGAGGCCGACTCATTCAAGCAGTTGATCCCCACCGCCAGGACTGCGTTCTCCTTGTCGAGGTCCTCGCGGACCGCCCGGTAAAGCTTGACCGCGCTGAGAGTGGCCCGGTCGCCAACGCCCGCGAGGGGGACCCTGTCACGCAGGCTGGCCCATTCCTCTGCGGCATCGGAGTCAGCCATGGCCTTGGCTCGCGCCCCCAGCTCCTGAAAGCTCCTCTTCTCGATGCGAAGCCCGAACTTGTCACCAATGCGCTGCGAACACTCCTCCTCCCACCAGTAGAACCGCCTGAAGATGCCCGGCTGGAATCCGGCCTTTCCGGGATCGTCCTGGTAGACCAGGAATCGGCCGTCACGCAGTTCCCGCCTGGCAGCAAGTGCGCGGCAAGCGGTCTTCGCTGCATCCAGGGAGTAAGGCGCCATTACCGCCACTCCCTCGGACCGCAGGTAGCTGATGATCTCCCAGTCCCACATCGCCATCGTTCCGAACTCTGAAGTGAGCACCAGAACCGGCAGGCCGAGCCTGCGGAACTCCTCCAGGTGCCGGTACGCCTCCCCCACCATCTGAGGGAAGACCACCGCGTCGGCTTCGGGCAACATCGCCCCCAACGGGAGCGGGTCTGCCAGCTCGGCTTCGCCGGCGAGCAACTCGCGCAAGCGGCGGGTCTGGCCGATGAAGTCAGGGTCGTCGGGCGCAACGAGGTACAGCGGAATAAGGCGTGCTCTCCTCGTCACCGTCAGCTCCGGTGACTCACTGGGGTCCCGAGGATCTTGCGGCTCCGGTCGACTTGGTCGACGGTGCCGCGCTCGGCGGCGAGCCTCGACCGGCGATCCGGGGGGTCACCAACGCAGAGGAACCGCTCGCGCTCGAGGACTCCCTCTCCGCACGCGCAACCGCAGGGAGTACGGGTCACACTGTTCGCCTCGCTTTCACTCGACATCGCGGGTTGAAGACGAGCTCCGCAGGCCCAGCGCGACATCGGAAAGCTCGCCGACGATCTCCGGGGTCATCTCCACCTCGAAGACCTCTTCGATCACACATGTCCATCCGTGTACGAAGTAGCGCCAGCCGTCCTTGACGACCAGACCCCGGCTTGGTACTTGGCGCTCTGCCTGGTGCAAAAACCCGAGCTCACCGCGGTAGTTGAGCTCCCAGACCAAGGCTCGCTCGGGAAAAACGCCCTCGTCTGTGATCGGGCTTCCCGGGCTGTCCTTGCCCGTGCCGGTCCCGTTGACGACCAAGGAGCCCGGGGGCACAGACCCGAGCAACCGGTCGTTCTCCAACGGATCGGAGTTGTGGACGTATTCCACCTTGACGTCCGACCCCAACTGGTTGTGGACCGCGCACATGGATTCGAGCCGTGCCCGGCTGCGATTGACAACGACGATCCGCCGGGGCCGGTCTTCGCTCGGGCGAGCGGTCATGAGGTGCAGACTGATGGCGAGGCTTGAACCGCCGGCTCCGAACAGGAGCACTTCTGCTCCGCTGGAACCCCAGTATCCGGCTTCCACGAACTCGTCCAGGGAGCGCCCAGAGGAGATGGGGTCTTTTGCGTGAGCCCGGAAGAGGCCATCGCGTTTGGACAGCGACGAGACCTCCCCGCAGAGCTGCGCGTAGGGGTCGATGAAGTCGAACATTTCCCTGCAGGCGGCGAAGAGGTCGATCTTGTGAGTCGTGACCAGACCCCCGAGCTCCAATGGGTCCAAGGCGATGGCCTGCACGGCGTCTCGGTAGGCCCCCGGCGGGGCGTGCAGGGGAAAGTCACGCCCGTAGATCTCGACATCGCCCAGGCCGAGGTGCTCCGCCCAGGCCGGGAACACTCGCATGATCGCGGACTTGCCGGTGGTGACGCCGATGAAGGTGAATCGCCGGGTGCGCCGCGACAAAGGTTCCATCGCTCACGCCTGCTTCGCGCGTATCCCGGCCAAGAGCTGTGACGCGTTAGCGCTGATCTGCTCCCAGGCGCGGGCTTCGCGGAGCGCTTTGGGTAGCAGCTCCCCACCCAGTCCGACAGCCACGGCGCCAGCGGAAAGCCACTCGCGAGCTGTGGCCGGGGAGATCCCACCGGTCGGGATCACCTGCAATCCAGGGAACGGTCCGAACAAAGCCTTCAGGTGCCCGACCCCCACCGTGGAAGCGGGGAACAGCTTGACCACGATGGCCCCCGTCCTCGATGCGGCGGCAACTTCTGACGGAGTCATGACACCCGGCACCGCAAGCAACCCTGTGGCGAGCATGCCCGAAAACAGCCGCTCGTCGAGGTGGGGGCACACGAGAAAGTCGGCCCCCGCCTGAGCAGCCGCACGCGCCTGCTCAGGTGTCGTGATCGTCCCGGCACCGAGGAGAAGCTTGCTGCCGAGCCGTCTGCGAACCTCGGTAATCGCGGCATCGACGCCAGGCGTCGTAAATGTCAGCTCGATCGCCGTGAGGCCTCCGCCAACGAACGCCTCGGTGATGTCGATGGCTTCTTGGCAGTCGTCGGCCCGCACGACGGCGATCACCTTTGCCGCCCGCAGGCCCTCGAGGACTTCGGTGGCGCTCATAGCGGATACCTCGGTGCTCGCCCGGAGAGGACGGCCAACAGGTCCTCCAGTGCCATCGCTCCCATCGCCGCGGTGGCTTCTGCTGTGTGGGGGCCCATGTGCGGCGTCAAGAGCACGTCGTCTCGCTGCAGCAGCGGATGACCGGCAGGCGGGGGCTCCTCGACGAGAACGTCGAGGGCGGCCGCCCGGAGGGGGCCCTCCTCCAGAGCCCACAGGAGACCGGCCTCGTCTATCAAGGCTCCCCTCGCCGTGTTGATGAGCGCTGCGCCAGGCTTCAACCGCTCCAGCAGCGACCGGCCCACCATCCCTCTGGTCTCCGCGGTAAGTGGGGCGTGCAGGGAGACGAAGTCCGACTCCGCGACAAGGGTGCCGAGCTCGACCAGGGTGGCCGCCTCGCTCCTCGACACGTTCGGGTCGTGGGCGACCACCCGCAGGCCCAACGCGGCCGCTTTTGCAGCCACGAGCGAGCCGATCCGACCCAGGCCGATGATGCCTAGAGTCCTGCCGGCAACCTCGAAGCCACTCAGCGCCGGCCATTCGCCGGCACGGGCCCGCTCGCGCCCTGCCACAAACGGGCGCGCCAGAGCCAGGAGGAGGGCAATGGTCAGCTCGGCCACCGCATTTGCATTCGCGCCCGGTGTGACAGTCACCGTCACCCCGTAACGAGCCGCGGCTGCAAGGTCGACCCGGTCCGTGCCCACGCCGTAACGGGCCACCACGCGCAGGCGGGGCGCCCCCGCGAATACTTCCCGGCTCACGTGGTCGAGGCCACAGAGCAGGCCGTCGGCGTCGCGGACAGCTTGCGCCAGCGCGTCGGCGGCGAGTGGGCCGGGACAGTAACGGACCACACCCACCTCCGCCTCGAGCCGTCGCCGCAGACCCGGGTCGTGCATGCCGAACGACCGGGGCGTCACCACTACCACGCAGTCAGACAGTGCGCGCGGCCGCACATCAGCAACAGCTGCGGGTGCGCCTGCCGCCACAGGACCATGAGCCAGATCATCGGTCATCGCAGCACAACGCCTTCCGGCGTCCGCAGCACCCGCTCAGGGAATCCTGTCTTCTCAATGGTCCCGTAGTCGTGACCTGCCTGGCCCGGATAGACGGCAAGGAAGACGAAGGGCTCCTCACCGGTGTTCACGGTGCGGTGTGCCCAGTAAGGAGGCACGTAGGCAAGGGCGCCCGGGCCCATCGACTTCGCCGCCCTGCCGCCGTCCTCTGTCATCAAGAGCAGGTAACCGTGACCCGAGAGCCCGAGGTAGACCTCGCCCGTGTCCCGCGCCGCGTGGTAGTGGCCCTTGGTCATGAAGTACTCGTCACCGACGGTCCCTGGCTGAAGAACCGTGGTGCAACAGATCAGCTGGCCCACCTCTTCGGGGACGTCGTATTGGAGGACCTCGTAGACGAGCGGGTCGCCGTCCTTTACGAGCTGAGACAGGGCTTGTTCGTCCGCGTAGGCGCCGTGCATGTCCGAGACGCGCCGCTCGGTTCGAGACGTGTGCGGTTCGAGGGCCCCAGAACGGAAGTCGACGATCAGGGCGAAGGGGTCCAAGGGTTTCAAGGTCACGGTTTCGTCACCACTTTCGGTCATGGCTCGATCACGACTTTCAGGGCCCGGCCCGAGCCGGCGAGTGCGAAGGCGTCCCCGGCCGAGGCCAGGTCGAATCGCGCATCGATAAGGGAGCTCACATCCACCAGGCCGCCGACGATCAGATGGAGCGCCGCACGGCACTCGTCGTTGGTGCTCGCCGTGGTCCCCGTGACGACGAGCTCCTTGTAGTGGATGAGGTTGCTGTCGAGCTCGATCCGGGAACGATCCCGGGGAAGCCCTGCGAAGAAGTTGACGCGCCCCCCAGGTCCGGCGAGCTCCAGCGCCTGGCCTTGGGCAGCGGCGACCGGGGCCGCCACCACCACCGCGTCGGCACCCCTGGTCGCGCCAGCGTCCTCTAGAGCTGCCTGCAGCTCCTCGAGGTTGGCGTCGTGGACAGATGTTGCACCCCAGGCGAGGGCCCGTTGGCGACGGTCGACGTTGGGCTCGCAGACGACCACGGTGCTGGCTCCGGCGAGGCGCGCCAGCGCGACATGGAAAAGGCCTATCGGACCCGCGCCGTAGACCACAACGACGTCTTCGTCTCCGATACGGCAGGCTCGAGAGCCGCGCAACGCGCACGCGAGGGGCTCTGCCAGCGCTACCGCGGCGGGGTCCGTGCCATCGCCGAAGCGAAGCAGGTTGCCCTGGTCCACCAAGTCGCGCCGCAGCAGAACGTATTCGGCGAAGCCCCCGTCCTCGGTGATGCCGACGGCCCGTGGCTCGGCACACAGGTTGACCTGGCCCCGATGACACTCGCGACAGTGGCCACACCCGTAGTTGGGCGCCACGAAGACGCTCTCTCCTACGCTGGCCGCCGCCCCATCGCCGGTCTCGACGACGGTCCCGGCGATCTCGTGGCCGGGAATGCGCCCGGAGTTGCCGGCGTAGGCGCGGTGGGACCCAGCGGTGATCCGCAAGTCAGTCCCACAGATCGAGCTGGCATCCACCTTGAGCAGGGCCTCACCCTCGCCTGGGTGTGGCCGGGTCCGCTCCTCCAACAAGAGCGAACCTGGGCCCCGGTACACGAGGGCCTTCATGATTCCGCTACCTGATCGGCCACCAACACCGGGCGGCCCTCCAGCCACGAGGTGTTCGAAGCACGAACCGCGGCGACAGCGGCGCGGCCGTCGCCGGCCCCCACGGCAGGGGCACAGCCACTCAATGCTGCTTGCACGAAAGCAGCCAGTTCCGCGCGGTAGCCCGGCTCGAAGCGTTGCGGCCAGGACGCGAAGGTCGGGGTCTCCCCGGTGCCCCGGGAGCGGATCTCGAGCAGGGGCATGGCGCGGTTCTGCCCCACGACCAAGAGGCCCTCGGTGCCGAGCACCTCGGCCCGGGCGTCATAGCCGTAGTCGGCAGGGCAGGTCCCGTCTATGGTCCCGATGGCGCCGCTGGCGAAGCGGAGCGAGACGACCACGTTGTCGTAGAAGTCGGGAGCAGTTACACCCCGCTCGTGGCCCTTGAAGTTGGCCGTCTCGGCATAGACCCGCTCGATCTCCGACCCGACCAGCCAGCGCACGCAGTCGAAGTCGTGGCTGTTCACCTCAGCGAGCATCCCGTTTGAGCGACGCAGATCATGTGCCCATGCCGGCGGTAGCCCCGGGCCGCGGGTGAGGGACTTGACGACCATTGGCGTGCCGACGTCGCCAGCCTCGATCCTGCGCTTGGCCTCCAGGAACTCCGGCTGGAAACGCCTCACGAAACCGACCTGGAAGACGACGCCTGCCGTCTTTGCGCCAGCGGCCATAGAGTCGCACTCTTCCAAGGTCAGCGCCATGGGCTTTTCGCAGAAGATGTGCTTGCCCGCGCCTGCGGCGAGCACGGCAAGCTCGGCGTGGGCGAAGGTGGGAACGGTGATCACGACACCGTCGAAGGCCGCCCCGGAGAGTGCCTGCTCCAGGTCAGGAAAGACCGGTACTCCCAGCTCTGCCCCCGCCCTGTCACCCACGTCGGCGTCGGCGTCGACAACGCAGGCGAGCTCAGTATCGGGGATCGACCCGGCGGCATTGCGTGCATGCACCATCCCCACGCGCCCGGCGCCGACCACGGCGAGCTGGAACCGACTTCTCATGCGTGCACCTCATCGTGTGGCGGAACGAGCAGATCGATGACGGCCCGATAGTCACCTTTGCGCCGGTCGTAAAGCGACTGCAGGGAGGAGTCGGGCATGATGCGGCCTGCCTCGGCGGTGGTGGTCAAAGCGGTTGCAGCCAGGTCGTCAACAGCCCCGACGGCTGCCGCTGCCACCATGGCGGCCCCCCAGCAGCTGAAGCTCTCCCGCTTCAGGCGCACGTAGGGCAGTCCCAACGCTGAGGCCTTGATTCGGTTCCAGAGGGCATCGGCGCCGCCACCGCCGATCACCCGCACGTCACGCGGTACAAGGTCCGGGAATAGCTCGAGGGTCCTCTCCAAGAAACCCGCGTACTCGAAAGCGACGCTCTCCAACACGGCGCGGGCAAGGTCACCGCGGGTTTGGGACAGGTCGAGACCGACCCAGGCTCCCCGGGCCTCCGGCGCGGACGGCAGGATGCGACCTCCCAGATGCGGTACAAAAAGCAGCCGCCCGGCCGGGCACGCCGCCGCCTCCTCGATGAGCCGATCCAGCGGGGGGTCGCCCAGCACCCGGGGAAGCCAGCGGAGCAGGTCTCCACCGGCGAGGTAGGCGAGCGAGATCCACTGTCCCGGGACTGCGCCCCGCATCTGCACAAGTGTCCGGGAAAGGTCCGGTCTGAACGCAGTTGTGGACAACGCCAGGACCGAGGCAGTGCCCGCCGTGTCAAGCAACTGGCCGTCCTCGACCATGCCAGCGCCGAGCGCTCCCGCTGCGGTGTCTCCCAGTCCCGCCGCCACCGGGGTACCTGCCAGGAGCCCGCAGTCGCGGGCAGCGGACACGCCTAGGCAGCCGACACGTTCAGTCGGGGTGACGATACGGGGCAGCTTTGCCAGCTCTACTCCGATGACCGAGGTGAGCTCGCCTGACCAGGTTGCGCTCGCGGCGTCGGCTAGCCCGCTGAAATGAAGATGAGTCGTGTCGAGGTAGGCCTCTGTGGCATCAAGGTCACAGAGTCTGCCCGCCACGAACGCGTTCGGGACGACGAACTTGGTCACCAGCCGGTACTGCTCGGTGCGCCACCGGCGCCACCAAGCGATCTTGGCGGCGTGGGCGACCATCGGCGGGCAGCCTGTGAGCTCGACGAACCTGTCGCCCAGGCTCTCGGCGATCTCCTCCACCTCCGGCCGGCAGCGCGAGTCGAGCCAGGAATCGTAAGGCGTTACCGCCCGACCGTCGGGGCCGATGCCGAGAATTCCCGCCATCTGACCGGCCACAGCGATACAGGCGACATCGCCGGCATGGCCCGAGCCGGCGACACAGGAAGCGATCGCGACAGTCGCCGCCCTGTAGAAGTCCTCGGGCTCCTGCTCGACTTCATCGGCGGCGCGCCGGTTAAGGGCCAGCGGAACTGAGGCCTCGCCGAGACAGGCACCGCTTAGCTCGAACACCGCCGCCTTCACACTCTGGGTGCCCACGTCAACCCCTACGAAGACGGGCCCACTCATGGGACGAGGCCGTCCTGGGTGACCGAGACTCGTCCGAGACGTGACGCGCTTCCGACTGGACTGGAGAGGTCCACTTCGAACGCACTGCGATCGCCTCTGTGGAAGGCGATGAAGTACTCGAAGGGCTTAGATCCTGTGGTGTAGCTGATGCTGCGAAGCACCAGCAAGGGGTCACCCCGGTCAACCTTCAGCAGGCGCGCCTCTCTCACGCCCGCCGTCGCCGCCTCGACCCGGCGCTGGCTCGAGATGACGGGCAAGCCGAACTCCTCCCGCAGGACCTGGTAGAGCGAGGCGGAACCGTTCAAGTCGCGCTCGACCAGGCCCGGGACCATTGCGGCTGGAAGATAGGTCATCGTCAGCACGTGGGGCTCGCCATCGAGCCGGCGCACGCGCTCCAGCTCCACGACCAGTTCGCCGGGCGCGAGGTGGAGCCTCCGAGCCACGCTGTCGGTGACGGGCGCCTCCCGGAGCACAAGGACCTTGCTCTGGACCTTCTGCCCACGCAAGGCGGCGTCTTCGGCGAGGCCGCCAAGCTCGCTGATCAGGCCCTCGGCGGTCTTCGGGCCTGAGACGAAGGTGCCGCGCCCGCGCTGGCGGTAGACGAGCCCCTCGTAGCAGAGCTCAGTGAGCGCCTGGCGAACCACGCCGCGGCTGACGCCGAGACGCTCACAGAACTCGAGCTCGTCGGGGAGCCGGGCCCCTGGCGCCAGCTCACCAGAGTTGATGCCCTTGGAGAGCCACTGCTTGAACTGGTAATAGAGCGGGACGGGGGTGGAATGATCGAGCACGGACTCCAATACATCCATATGTATTGACATTCTGACCTGATGATGCCACCCTCGAAGACGAGATGCAACGGAAGCGATCACTCAGATCAGTTGCCACCCCTGCTCCTGCTTCAGGTCGTGAACGGGTCGGCCGGCGCCAGCCAAATGGCTCGCAATCGTGAACGTCGTACGAACCGTCCAGGGCGACATCGATCCCTCCGGGATGGGGCCCACCGACTCTCACGAGCACCTCTTCTTCGTGACCCTTCTGCAGCCCGGTGACGAGTTCGTCGACGTCGACCTGGCCATCGCGGAGGCCCGCACCCTGGTGGACGCCGGCGCCAGGACCTTGGTGGACTGGACCCCGCTCGAGCTCGGCCGCGATCTCGAAGGGCTGCTGCGGGTGTCTAGGGCGACCGGTCTGCACGTGGTCGCCGCGACCGGGGTGCATCGTGACGCCCACTACTCGGCGGATCACCCCCTGCGCGCCGAGACGGCCGATGGCTTAGCCCGCCGTTTCGTCGCCGACATCGGAGGGCCGGGGGTGCGATCGGGCGTTATCAAGATTGGCGCCAGCTACCATCGGCTACAGCCCTTCGAACGCAAGGCCCTCGCCGCCGCGGCCGACGCCCACCTGATAACCGGCGTCCCCCTCTGCGTCCACACCGAGCACGGCACCATGGGCCTCGGCATCGTTGAGCATCTCCAGCGGCTGGGCGTGGCGCCCTGCTCGGTGATCCTCGCCCACCTCGACCGCAACCCCGACCCCGTGGAGCACGCCGAGACCGGGGCGAGCGGTGCGTGGCTCCAGCTGGACGGCCCCGGCCGCACGAAGTACTGGCCCGATTCGACCGTCCTGCAGCTGATCTCCGACCTTGCCGATCGTGGGCTCTCGACACAGCTGCTGCTCGGCGGGGACACAGGGCGCCGCTCCATGATGCGCGCCTACGGCGGCGGTCCGGGCCTCGACTACCTCTTCGCCCGTTTCAAGCCCAGGCTCGAACGCGAGCTCGGTACGGAGCTATCGCGGCTCATCTTCGTAGAGAACCCCGCCAGGGCATTTGCCTTCGAGCCGCGCCCCCGCGCCGGCGATGAGGACCCACCTGTCTCACACTTGCTCCCATAGGGATCCGACAGGAACGCAGTCACCAGCTCCAGGAGACAATGATCGACGTGTCCTGCATCAGTGACGGGGCCCCTGCCACCGATTTGTGCCGTCTAACTGGGCTTTTAGAATGCGATTGAACCCTACGACCTCAGGCGAAGTCGGCCTCGGCAGCAGCGTTCGATACCGCCGCAAGCCTGTCCAGCGCGCTCTTGGCGTTCCCGTCCTCGATGGCCGCGGTGGCCATCTCCAAGCCGTCGGCAAGGTCGTCGGCGAGTCCCGCCACGACGAGACCTGCCGCAGCGTTCAAGCAGACGAGGTCGCGCCTCGGGCCGGGCTCACCATCCAGCAGTCGCAGCCCCAGTTCCGCGTTGTGCGCGGCGTCCCCGCCGGTCAGATCCTGGAGCGTGGCGCGTTTCAGTCCGAGCGACGCCGGCTCGATCTCCAATCTGCGGCGGCGGCAGGACCCGTCCTGCTCGCGTACAGACTCGATCAGCGTAGACGGCGCCGTGGTCGACAACTCGTCGAGGCCATCGTGACCGAAAACCACCATCGCGTGCACGGAACCGAACTTCTCGAGCACGTCCAGCATCTTGTCGGCCATCCTGGGGTCGTGAGCTGTTCCCG
>PLKG01000130.1:0-1495 GCA_003140595.1 Acidimicrobiaceae bacterium
CCGCGACCCTCACCTTGGCAAGTAGATACTGGCGAAAACTGGCGAATGCCAGCGACCGATAGTGCAGGAAAACACTGGCTTGTATACGTCAGCGAACCCACCCGAACGGCGGCGCCCGCGCGATAGACGCGCGATAGCCTCCCTGTCGTCAGACATCATCGACCGCGGCCTTCACCCTCTGCTACATCGGACTCTGCTGGGGCCCTCGGTCTTCTGCGGTCCCGCCAACGACCCGAGCACGACAAGGATGTCGAGCTGATTGTGCTCCCCCACGAGGTCCGAGTTCTCGAACGCAGCTCCAAGAGCGCGTTCGCTATCGGCACGTCGACCGGGCGATCCTCGCTACGCGCCAGCTGTCTACGCGCTCTATCGCGTTGGCATTCGTCACGCCACCCCGCTCCGCTGACACCGGGAACTCTCGAAACGCAGATGGAGACGCTGGTGCAGCGGCGATTCCCTGGGCCGACCAGCGCGATGAACCTTGGTGTGTCAACCAAGGGACTCAAGTATCTGGATCTGATACATATACCAGNNACGATCCCACCTTCGCTGGGCCCGATACTGACCGAGTTGGAGCTCGACGCGCCCCAGGTCGTCACCCTGGCCGAGCTCGCAGCCCTGGCAACGCGAACCGGTATCGGTACCGAGCCCAGGGTGGTCGCGGACCGCTTGCGCAAGCTCGGCTGGCTGCTGCCCACCGCGACGGCGGGTGTGTGGGAGTTCGCCCCCGCGGCCCATGCAGGGCCGATGGGCCACGGCGATCAGTTCCTCGAGCTGCGGGCCGCGCTCGCGGGCCGCCCGTCGCTCGACGCGGCGGTATGTCTCGTGTCAGCACTGTTGGCCCAAGGCCTAACCGATCGCGCCCCGGACCGCCTCGAGGTCGCCGTCAAGACGGGAGCCTCCATCCCCGTAGGTCTGCGGCGTGCCACTCGGGTCGTCGTCTTCGACGCCAACCTCGCTCCCGAACGATCCCGCGGAGTGGCAGTTCACCTGCCTGTCACCATCCTCGTGCACATCGCGGCTCGCCCAGGCGAAGTACGGGGATGGAATGCGATCGCCGATGCACTGCCCGAACTCGTCGAGGTGGTCACGCCTGCGGACATCGACGGTGAGCTAGCTGGCCGGCCCCGTTCGGTGCGGGTGCGGCTTGCCTACCTTACCCAGGGCGTCGCTCCCGACCTGGCCGATCGCCTGGTCCCGCCCAACGACGGAGGGCGCTCCGCTCCGAAGGTCTGGTTCGGGCCCCGCGGCAGCCTCAAGCACCACAGCGCCCGGTTCTCGGTCGCCGACACCCTGTTGCCGTTCGACCCCGCGAGCCTTCACCCCCTGGCATGAACGGTCCCTACGATGTCAGGTTGACCCAAGGCCACGTCCTGCGCCACGCGCCGGCCCAGTCGCCGCAGGGTCGCGACGCCGCCGTCATCGACATCGCACAGGATCTGCTGTTGCGTCATCTGTCCGAGCGTGGTGTCCTCACACTGGTCGCTTTCAAGGG
>PLKG01000130.1:1523-3233 GCA_003140595.1 Acidimicrobiaceae bacterium
CTACGACATCGAGGACCGTCGCGGCCGCCACACGATCATCTACCGGAGCGAGCTTGGGCCTGACCCCACCGGTCAGCTCCGCTCGAAGGTCGACATTGGGCCGCCTCCGTGGTTGGCACCCACCGTACGTTCGTGGGTGGACGTGCCGATCCACAGCCGCTACGGCGGTCCGCTCCCCCAGCTGCCTGTCGTGGACCTGGCCGAGAACGTCGCTGAGAAGATTGCTCGCCTCAACCGGCGAAGCCCCGCCCGCGATGCGTACGACCTTGTGTGGCTGGCCCGCACGCCCGGCCTCGATCTGGATCGTTCCCTGATCCGCCGCCTTGCTGTCGTCAAAGCATGGGTGGACCTCCATGGGCTGCACACTGAGCATGCCGACTGGTCCGCACCTCTCCCTGGCGCTCGCCCGTTCGATGTTGACAGGTGGCTTGTGCCCCGAGGGGCACGCGACTTCGACGATGAGGCAATCGGCCTGCTGTCCGTCCCGCCTCCCGACCTCGGCGATCTCGGGCGAGACCTGTCTCGGCTGTACCTGTGGCTCGCTGATCTCGACGACGATGAACGCGCCGTGGCAGAGGGACGGCCGCAGGACCGCAGCCTTGTCCTACGCCTCCTCGGCGAGCTTCCCGGCGGTCGCTTGGTCGGCGTCGCCAGGTGACCCGCAACGAGCGTCCCCGGATAAGGACGGGGCTCCGACACCGTGCATCAAGTGAGGATTCGCGAGACGACTCTCGCTGATGAACCGAGCCGCGCGTGATCCGACCGCCACACATGGACGAGGATCGCTACGAAGGCTCCGACGACGAGGAACGGTTCGAGCGGAGTCGCCGCCGCACGGCAGTGGCGCCCATACCACCGGGCAACCAGCAAGAACACGGCGGCGAGATCTGCATTCGCGAATACCTCGACTCCCCAGTCGCGACAAGCACGGCTGGGACCCTCGAGGGTGCGAGAGACCGACTGGCGGAACTGCTTGCATTCGCGGGTCAACTTGGTTCTATTCGGGTCGCGGTGCCGCGAGGGCCTCCACGGCCCATAGGGCCGGCATCTCAAGGTTCGCCGGGGATCGGACGAGAACCAGGTCGTCCGACGCCTCACCTGCCCGCTAATCTGCCGAAGTGAGCCCGAGATACGAGAAGCGGTTCGATCAGATGATCGCGGATGCCACCGTCGACTGTTACAACGAGGAGGAACAGGTCACCGGCCTGTTCACGATGATCCAAGACCAGCTCGTGGTCCCGTTCCAGACGCTGGTGCTCGGGGTCGGCGTCACAGTGGAAGGCGTCGAACTGACGACCAACGGTCAGATCGTCGCGATCTGCACCCGGGACGAGTTTCGACAGACCGTTCCGATCCTCGATCTTCCGCTGCCGACACCGCCTCCCGAGGGTGCGGAGTGGATCGAGGCGTACCGCCGCTGGCTCTGCTGACCGGACCAGAAGCGACGAGTGACCGATCGAGTCGAGACGGAGATATGGCCAACAAGTCGGGGATCATCTCGGCGAAGGACCAGGCCTGGATCGAGGCGCGTCGACGCCACCGGCTCTCCCACGCCCACGTGCAGATGGCGCGCGAGCTGGGCTTGAACCCGAAGAAGCTCGGCGGCATTGACAATCACCGCCAGGAACCATGGAAGGTGCCGCTGCACCAGTTCATCGAGCAGCTCTACCTGGAGCGGTTCGGACGCGATCGACCCGAACACGTCGTTTC
>PLKG01000130.1:3240-13360 GCA_003140595.1 Acidimicrobiaceae bacterium
ATTGTCCACAAGAGCGCGGATAAGCCCGAGCCGGTTCGTCAACACCTACCAGTGGGGCGACTTCCGGGGTGACCCGCGGGCACTGATGACCCAGTACTTCGACGCGTTCCTCTACACGGCGAACTGGGGCACCCGGCGGCTGATGCTGCGTCTGCCATCCCGGCTGCTCGACCCGTCGATTGCGCGGCGCTACTGCCACACCGACTCCGCCTCTGCATGGGCCGCGGGCAAGATCGTCATCCTCGACCTCTCTCGTGAGGACCAGGACGGGAGCTGGGAGGACGAGGAGTACGGCGAGGAGTCGCTGGGCTCGATCATCCCGGCGCGCGCGGANNGGAGAGCTTGCCGACGACGATGCCGAGCCGCCGATCCCGCCGGGGATGGCGGCGCTGAACGCGCCACTGCGCAGCCTGGCCGACTTTCTCCGCCTCGACGAGGACCTGATCGCGGTCGCGGCCGAAGCTAGCGAAGAGCAGAAGGATTCCAGCCCGTCGCCCCAGGAGTTGAAGCGGTGGGTCGCGGTGCTGCCCGCAAGGGAGAGGGACGCGCTCCTCGTACGCCTTGTGCTCGGCGACGACGTGCACCTGCGAACGGAGTTGCTACGGCGTTCTCACGGAGAATCCACTGACGGCCCGCAACACAGGGAGCCGCGTACGGTGGCAGAACTGCGAGACGCCGCGGCGGCTCGACGCGTGGAGCGCGAGCGGCTCGCCGCCATAGAGCGGGCGCGCAAGCGAGCCGGGCGCGAACGCGACGCGGCACTCGCGCGCGACAAGCGGCTGGAGGAGCTCGCGCTGCACGAAGAGCAGGCTTGGGGCCAGGTCGATGCGTCCATCGAAACCAAGAAGCCCGCCGGCTACGACTCCGCCGTTGGGCTCCTCAGCGACCTGAGGGCCGTCAGTGAACGCAAAGGCAGACCGGAGGCGTTCGCAAAACGCTTCGCACAGCTACGCGAACAACACCTGAAGAAGTCCAGCCTCCTCGACCGTTTCGACCGGGCTGGGCTCGGACGGCTCGACCGGGATGGACGCGAACCCAGCTGAGGTCGATCTCATCGAGGTTGCCCACCGCGTGCCACGAGCAGTGGCAAGGTCCTACCCTTCACCGCTACCTGTGGTGGCAAGCTGTCGCCGGCTTGTATGGTTCGCCCCGTGCTGGTTACCGACCTTCGCCACTTCGAAGGCATCGAACTCGATCCCGGGGCGCCGGCTCCGGCGCTGCGGCTCGCGACCCATCTACGCCGGATCGTTCGCGCGGCCACGGTCTTTGCGGGACGGGGAATCCAGCCAACCGCCCTCCCCTGTCGCCGGCGCCCGGGCCGGGTCCCGTGCCCAGGGCGCCTGCGCGTGGAGCGCCAGGACCTTCCCTCCCGGATCCTGTGGGAGTGCCCGGCTTGCGACGAAGCCGGTGTGATCGACGGCTGGCAGGGTTCACTCGACGATCTGTCAGTTCTTTCTGAGTCTGACAAAGGAGGCGGCCTGGTCCAAGTTGTCATACCCGAGAAGGCATATCAGCTGCTGCTCGACGAGATCGCTCTCGGCCAAGGATGCGAGCGTCTGCTCTATCGCGCCCGTCCACGCCCTGAAGGTGTCGAGCTTTCGGGCAACGAGGATGACTTCGAGCAGCTGATCGGTGTCGTCGCCTTCCAGGCGAACCACTCGGCCACTCGGGCGCGCCAGCGTCGCTGGAGGGCGATCTGTAACTGTCTGCGTCCACCAGCCCGGAGCTGGCTCGAAAACAGCACGGACGTCGTCATCGATGAACTCGCGAGCTTTGGACTCGTTTCGCTGCGTGTCCACGTCACCGAGCTGATCCGCGACCGGCTCGCGACAGTGATGAAAGCGCTGGATATCACCGAGCAATCGGCGCGCCGATACCTGGAGGAAGAAGACCTTCGCGAGCTTGCGCGCGAGGCGGCCGTCAAGCTCGCCGACGAGCAGCCCGGCGCAAACCTCTACGAGCAGCCCCGTACGATCCCCGCGTCCCTCCAGACAATCGGACGGAACATCGCCGCGCTCGCCGAAGCCGCCCAGGTCAGGGTGCTCAACGCCGACACCGTTGGCGCCCATGGAGCACTGCAGCTCATGTCCCTCCTCGGGCAGTTCCTGCGCGAGATCCCCGCAGAACCATCCGGACCTGTCCTGCTCCCCCAAGCCATGTTGACTCGCAGCGCCCGATTGCTCGAGGCCACAGCGCAGATGGTCCGCGAGGGCTTCGTCGTTGCGCCGGATATCCCGGTCGACGCCGTGCCCGCCCTGGCCGAAGCCTTCGCTCGCGACGCTGGAATGCTCCGCGCCCTCGTGGGTGGATCCGCCGCCGGACCCTCGCCTGCCAGCTGAGCGGGCCGGGAGCAGTCTCTTTACGAAACTGTGCCTCGTGCGAGCGCGATCGCGACGAGCTCAACGACAACGACGCCGACGACGAGCTCGAGTTCCTCGGATCCAGGATGAGCACCCCTCGAACGGCCCGAGTGGCTTGCTGGTGATGGCCGCCAGCTGTCCCCGACCTTGCCGGTCTTGAACCAGGTACGGGAACACCCTCGCAGCGCGTCGACGCGGAAGCCAACGAAAGGACTCGCACGGCCCGCGTTCTCGGCTTGGGAAAAAAGGGCGGTCAGGCGTACGAGGACGGATCAGCGCGACCCATTAGGGCAGGTCATCGCGTTAGCCGCACGTTGAGGAACGTCCACGGACGGCGATGTCCGCGGGATATTCGCGGGATGCGAGTTTCCCGCTAAATCAGACTTCTCAAGGGCTTTGCAGGCGAGGTGACCTGGGCTCTTGTCCTGCACCAACTACACATAAGTGCACGTCACGGCCGTTGACGGACTCCGGCGGATTGTGGTGGTGACGGGATGGAGACGGGATGCAGTATCTCTGTCGAACCGTGCCCGCAAGGGCTAACGGCTAGGACCTCGTAGCAGTTGTCTAGCCGTTGCTGCCGCCACGTCTCAAGACGGCGTTGCTCCAGCACCACGGAAAGCCCGTGCCGCAGGTAACGTGTGAGCGTGACCGAGCTACGGGTGGTGGTACCCGATGAGATCGCCGCGCGCCTGGCTTCTGAAGCAACCGAGCGCGGTACATCCGTGGAGGACGTAGCGGCCGAGGTCCTAAGCCTTCACGCTCCCACAGAGCGAGGAGCCGACCGGTTCGGCTTCATTGGCATCGGCCAAGCGAGACCAGGGTTCTCGGCCAGAAAAGCTGAAGAAAGGCTGGAAGCCGAGGGGTTCGCCTGAGTCTCATCGTCGTCGACACCGGGCCGCTCGTCGCGGCCTCGCTTCGCGATGATCCCGACCATCGCGTATGCGTCGCGTGGTTCGAAGAAGTCCGAGACGGCCTCGTGGTTCCGGATCTCGTGATCCCGGAAGTGACTTACCTACTGGCGGCAGGCGCTCGCACAAGTGTGGAAGCCGACTTTCTCCGCAGTCTCGTCTCCGGTCATCTTGTCATCGAGCACGTAGACGATGGTGACCTGTTGCGTGCAGCCGAGCTCGTTGAGACTTACGCGGACCTCGGACTTGGGACAGTGGACGCCGCCGTGGTCGCCATCGCCGAGCGGTTGACCGCAACGAAGATCGCGACATTGGATCGCAGGCATTTCAGTGTGGTGCGACCCGCGCACGTTGCTGGTTTCGAGCTCCTCCCGTGAAGGACGCATGCAGCACCGAGGTGCGCGACCAGACTTGGTCTCGCTATTTAGCAGACTTCGCGGACCCAGCCGGTGACATCTACGTGATAGGGCGCCTCCATCGCCCAGTCGAGGGCCAGTTCCTGGGCGTCGCCAGTAGGGTTCACCGCACAGGAATGTGTCGATCGCACGTCAGCAGCGACGAGCCTCGTGAGCTGGGCGAACGCGGCCGTACAATGTAGATATGGCGCGGACTCGCAATCCATGGCTCGGGCCTGCCGCCCGCCCCGTCGCGATCCCCGAGGACGTCGACGACCCTTCGGTCGTAAAGGCCTCGGGCGCGGTCGAGCTGCCGTTCCATGTTCGATGGAGCGATCCGCCGATCACCTACGACCTCGGGCAACGAGCCGACCGCATCCGTGTCTATGAGCAGGTTCTTCGCTAAGGCACCGAGGATGATGTTCGGTTCTACATCGAGGTTGGTGAGCTCGTCGAGCTCTTCGACGAACTCGTGCTGTCTCCCACGGTGAGGAGGGCCTGGGCAGACTGGCTCTCACGGCACCGAGGGGTGGTCCTTGCGTGCTGAGTCCGCTGCAGGAGCGGAAAGGTATGAGTTCATCGTGTGAAGCCGGAGTTGAAGGGCATTGATCTATGTTGCCGGAGGACTTATTGGACTTGCGCTCATATGGGTGACCATGGGCCTCGTATTCCGATGGCTCCAAGATCTCCCACTTGGACCGTTTCGTATCCGGGCTACGGGCGCCGAGCTGCGTGAAAGCGAACAACGTGCTGTTGCGGCCCAGCGGCGTCTGGCTAGGTTTTGGTGGACGCGTCTTTGGCCGATCCCGGTCGTATGCGTACTGGTTGCGACGCTCTTGCTTCGGGCGGCGAAGGCGTAGTCCGTTCAGCGGTGGTTCACCCCGGGGAAACGGGTCTTGGGCTTTGCTCGAAGGCTCGCCCCACCGAGATCAAACGTTGTCTTTCACGAGAGCGAACTGAACGTTCCGTTCCAGGGTTGGGTCTCGTCGACCAGTGGATGCGTCTTCAGGAACTGGTCCGGCGTCGGGACGTAGCGGCCTATCACGAAGTCGAATGTGACCGCCCAAGTCGGTGGCCCTCCGGAACCTCGTTCTCGCGGAGGGTCAAGCCGCCAGTGTTTGGTAGTAGATCGAGCGCGTCCCTCCTCCGACGCGACCCTCCCGACGCACCGCCAATATCCCCAACGTCCTACGGTGAGGTCTGGCACGTCACAAACCTTGCAGCGCGACGAGAGGTTCGGGCGTGTATGTGATTGTGAGGCCGATGAGCGGGTCTGGACTGACGGACTACGACGAGTTCTTCGCCGAAACGCGCCCAAAGCTGGTCGGGCTCGGCCTCGCGCTCACCGGGGACCTGCAAATCGCTCAGGAGCTGGCTCAAGAGGCCCTCATCCGCGCGTGGGTCCACTGGCGACGGATCCGTAGCTATGACCAGCCGGCTGCTTGGGCGCGGCGAGTCGTACGCAACCTCGCCGCCGACCGTGCCAAGCGCCTACGTCGCACTCCGGCGACTCCGCCGATCGAGCACGTGCCCGCACCAACGCCGGATCGCTTGGCTTTGATATCGGCTCTCGCCATGCTGCCCAGGCAACAAAGAGAGGCACTCGTCCTCCACGACGGGATCGGATTATCGGTGGCCGAGGTCTCGGTGGAGCTGGGCGTACCCGAGGGCACCGTCAGGTCATGGCTGAGTAGAAGCCGAGCCATGCTGGCGCCGATTCTCAGCGCCGGAGACAACGCAACGGAGGTGAGGTGTCATGAGTGCTCCTGAAGACGCGGTCGGCCAAGCCGTAAGGGACCTCGTCGCGAGCGGCGCGGCCGAACCCTTCGAGTTCTCGCCCGCCGACGCTCGCCGGGCTGCCCGATTCCGCTTGGCGCCATTCGCGTCTGGCCATCGCCGCTATAGGCAGCCGAGGTCAGCAGCCGTGCGAGTAGCCACCGTGATGGTCGTGGCCGCCTTGCTCGTGGCAGTCTTCCTCGTGCCGTGGCCGCCGCTCCATCTGTTCGGCTCGGCTCCCACGAACCAGGCGCTCGGCTCTTACGCGACGATGCCCCGCGTCGCCGAGTCGGGCACCTCGGCGTGTCGTTCCGGCGGCTCTGCAACGACTGGGTCACAGCCTGGCCTCGGCCTCGCCGCAGTGCAGTTCGTCTCCTCGGAGCAGGGTTGGGTGGTCGGAGCGGGTCGCATTCTCGCCACCGATGACGGCGGCCACACCTGGCAGGTGCAGTACCGCGGGTCGGCGGACCTCCTTGGCGTCGACTTCGTCGATGCGGACCACGGATTCGCCGTCGGTGACAACCAGCTGCTGGTAACCGACGATGGTGGTCGCAAGTGGTCAGAGCTCGAAGAACCGTGCCTTCCCATCCGCTCGGTCCATTTCACGAGCCCCAGCTTCGGCTACGCCGTGGCCGGAGGATCACTGCTGGATTCGCTCAAGGGCAGCGAGCTTTTCGTCACATCCGACGGGGCTCGTCACTGGCGACATGACACGAAAGGGCCGACGAGTGTCCAGAGCCTCTGTTTCACGACGCGATACGACGGGTGGATCGGCACGCCGGGGAAGGTCTGGCACACGGCCGACGGAGGTCTCCAGTGGTCTCTGTCATTCTCCGAGCCACACCGCGTCGGCCCTCCTGGTCAGGGCGACACGGCGATGGTGCAGTGTGGCGGTACGCGGGGCGCCTGGGTCCTGTTCCTCGGCTCCGGAGCCGCTACGACCCACTCCCCATACGTGGCCTTTGCGACGAGGGACGGTCGTTCATGGCACCCGGTCCTCGAGGAGACCTTCACCGAATCGGGGATCATGCCCGAGGTCCACGCCCCTGACGGGCCTGGCACCTATCCGGGGCCGTTCAGCGCCGTCAGTGGCGAGACCGCCATCTTCGTGGGGTTCTCACCGGCACCGGCCGTCGCGCCCATGGACATCGCGACCGACAACGGGTCAAAGCTCAACTCGAGTCGGAATGTGACCGGCATCTATGAGCCCACAGGCGTCGCCTTCGTGAGCGAAGACCGTGGGTGGGTCATCGGTGTGAGCATCCCGCCCGGCAACGGTTCGGTGATCGAGGCGACCTCTAATGGGGGGCGCACCTGGACGCGTCAGTGGTCGAGCACCGAGGCGAGCGCCGTCTCGCACCCGACGCAAAAGACCGTGGCGGTCAACGAGTCCGGGTACCCCGCGCTCAGCTCGAGCATGCTTCGTGCACTGCTGCCCCTCAACGGCCCGTTCGTCCCGGTGTCGCGCTCGAAGATCTCCGGTGCGATCACTGTCCAGAAGGCGGTCGACATCGCCACCTCCGCCCCGCTCACCAAGGGCGCCCGTGTGGTGGGGGCGAGCCTCGTGCGGGTTGTGACGGTTCCGGCTGTTCTGACGACGACAGTCTGGCTCGTCCTCGTCGACCCCCCCGGTTCTCACCCGTGCATGTCGCTCGGGCGCGGTCCGACGAGTCCGAGCTGCCGTGTGAACGTCTATGCGGTCGCCGTTGATGCGCACACAGGCAGTGTTCTGTGGACGGGCACCTTGGTGTCATCGACGTTGGGTCCCCTCCCGGTCTTCGCCGCGACGGCGCTACAGCCGGAGACGCCGGCGACCTTCCTCGCCCGGGCAAAGTCTGGCCTCAAGGGGACCTTCTCCGCCGTGTATCAGTTCAGTGGTCCGACTGCGCGCACCAACAACCCCGCCACGGTCACCGTCGCGCAGCAGGCGCCGGTGGGGACTAGTGCTTGGCCGGGCGGCAAGCCCGGTGAATGGTCTTATCGGCTGACAAACCCCTACGGCTGGTCTATGGAATGGGTTGTGCGAGGGAACACCGTGGAAGACTGTTTCCGACTGCACGCCTCGAAGTGGCGTTGTAGCGCGGGGACCTACCCGGGAGACGCCGGCAGCAACGGCTACACAATCGCGACCGAGCCATATCTCCCGGGTACCGCCTACACGTTCCTCACCTTGGCCGTCGACGGCGGACAGCCGCACGCCGCGCTGACCATCCGCACCGAGCTGTCGAGCTTTGGACCTTTGACTTGCCTCGTGGTTAAGGATCCTGCCGAGACCTACTGCCTGACACGCGGCGGGCACTTCGCCACCTTCTTCGCCAGCATGGGTCTGAGTGGCACTGCCTGGACCGAAGCCAGGCTCGTCAGCGAGCATTCGACCGCCCCTGCGAAGGACTTCACTCTCTCCGGAGTTCCGAAAGGGCCATTTGAGCTGCCCCCGCCAGGCTGAGCAATAGCGCGAAAAGTGAGATGGACCAGACGGAGTTTCCCACCCGATCTTTTCCTCCCTCGATGAGGCGATAAAGGATGAGAACCAACCCCTTTCACCCGGCCTAGTCAACCCGGTCGCCGCAACGAAGGAGGTGTCCGACAGGAACAATCGCCCTTGACAACCGGTCCCTCTTCATAGAGAGGCACGAGGAAGGGGTAAGCGACAAGATCGACCTCGGGGCACGTCTAGGAGCGTGTGCCAGTAANNGTTAGTGACCCACGCACCTAGGACCTGCGCTGACGGCTTGCATCGGCGTCACAACAAGGGGCGTCCGAGCATCACGCCTGATGCACAGGGTGCCAGGCCGGCGGCGGCGCCCGGCGCGGACGTCCGAGCGTTTCGGCACTCACGATCGCGCCGTGTTCGCGGAGCGTAGTAACTCCCTTCCGTCGCTCGACACCGAGCTTAGAGCTGGATTCAGGCCGTCACCTTGTCGACCATCCGCCATTCTGCACCGAGGGCGTCGGCGAGACGGAGGAGCGTCTTCTCGTTCGAGAAGATCGAGCCACGCTCGATCCTGCTGATGTCGCCCTGGTCGATGCCGGTCCTCCCGGCGAGCTCGGTCTGGGTCAGGCCGAGGAGCTCCCGCCGCTCCAGCACCTGAACAGCGAGCCGGTAGGTCTGTCCGAAGACCGCCCCGTCGCTCCGCGCCTCGACGGGCAGGCGCGCACGGCGGGTCGCCGAAGCCTCCTCATAGTTGCGAGCCATATCGCCTCCTCGGACCATTATGGGCTTTCACCCATAGCACGCCAAACGTGACCACGGCACGATGATCCCGGAAGGCGTGCACCCCTTCCTCGGTCCCCGCTGACAACCCGATCCCGAGTCGCGTCGCTCCGACCGCGCCCTTCAATTCACAGGGCAGACCTGGGCCTGTGAGTGTTGCTGTGAGGGTTGCTGTGAGTTGTCGAACCGAAGAAATTTGCACGATTTTCTGTGGTGCGAGGACGCCGAGCCGCCTCGGGAGACTGCTTTCGTCACTAGAACGCATGAATACGCGTTCCGGGTTGCGAGCACGATGATCCCGAGGACTACCCCTCCCTACCCCCGGCCTCCCCGACAACCCGATCATGAGCCGCGACGCTCTGACCGAGCCGCTCTACTCACAGGGCTGTGACCTGGGCCTGTGAGTGTTGCTGTGAGGGTTGCTGTGAGTTGTCGAACCGAAGAAACCGTCCCGCGAGCTCGTCTGTGAGCACTGCTGTGAGTAGTGCTGTGAGAAGTGCTGTGAGTCCCCGGGCGCATCATCGCGCCATGATTCGATTCCGCTCCACCCATGACGATCACCTGACGTCGGTGTCACCGCGAACGACCCGGTACCTCGCCACCATCGAGGCCGCTCGCGCCCGCCACGGCCTTGACGACGTAGCTCGGCTGCCCTCCCATGGCCACTTCGAGCGCTCCCCCTCTTTGCAACTGCATCTCGATGACGGCATCCGGCACTTCCTCGGCTGCGGCCAGACGGGTGATTTCGTCGAGTGGGTGTGCAAGGGCGAAGGTGGAGGATGGCGTCAGGCGATCCACATCCTCGACTCGAGCTGCGCGCTCACGCGCGCGTGGGCCGCACACGCATCGTCGCCCTCGCGCAGGGACACTTCTTCAAGCCGACTCCCGGCGGGAAGGTACTTCGCGACTCACGCCGCGGCTGTCGAGATGACCCCTGTCCCAGCCATTCTGGTGACCGCTGACGGGCCAGCACTGTGACTGTCCGTGCAGAGGTCCTCATGAACGAGTCCTTCATCACCGATGACCTGCTGCTCGTGACGCCAGAAGAGGCCGCCCGCAGACTGTCGGTCGGACGGACGACCATCTACGAGCTGATGGCCAGTGGTGAGCTCCAGTCGGTCAACATCGGTCGCTGCAGGCGTGTGCCGGTGAGCTCGCTGTCGNNAACAGGTTGATCGGCGACGTCGATGCTGTTCAACCTCACTCAACAGGCGAACGTCGAACAGCGGTCGCAGGTCGAGGATCCGAGGGCGAGGGGCTTCGTGTACAGCCATCACGCCAGCACGAGTCGGTGGGGGTAGTGGCACCGCGCAACCCCCGCGTACGCTGACGGCGTCATGGCTCAGATCATTCACCGCGTGCGCGGATATGGCGAGTCCGCGGCCGAACCTGGCTGGAAGAGGGTCGAGCGGTCATTCCCTGACGGCGTTTCAGGAAGGTTCTCCGACGGCGGCAAAGCAGCTA
>PLKG01000026.1 GCA_003140595.1 Acidimicrobiaceae bacterium
CGCTGGAGGAAACCGCGGCCCGACTGGTCGCAGCAGCCGAGGCGGCAACACCGCTTTGCACAGCCCATCCGGGGCGTGTGGTCTTCGTCGCCGGCAGCGAACTCACGCTCTTCGGACCCGGGCTGGTCGTCGGCAAAAGCGTGACCTGATCAACTCGAAGGTCGGCCAGTGCTAGCGATCCGCCTTGACTGCTTTGCTGGCCGTCAGCGCGCGCTTCTCAATGGCCATTGACACTCCAGGGACACCATCTACTAGAAGACGCTGCCCCGAATTGGCCGTTGGAAGCTCGCCGTAGATAGCGGTGATCCGCGATCCGGGCTGATCGCGCCACGTCAGTAGGAACGACTCGATCCGATCCCTTCCAGTCGCCGTGCGCCCGTCGGACGATCGCCGTCGTTCCGACGTCTTCTGTGTGAGTGTCCAGCTTTGTCGAGATCCTGGAATATCGGAAGTACGGGACACCCATCCGCGGCCGGTATGAGACCTCCGCCGATTCGGGTTCGGTCCTTGACACCTTTGGCGACTCTCGTAGTTTCGTTAGCGCCACAGAAAGTGCTGGGGCTTTGGGCGCGACGACCACAGCCGGTGCTGGCGATCATTGAAACCTGCGTTCTGTGATCATCGATCGCGAAATCCGATGATCGTCAATCTCCGTTGATCGTCAACAACTGGAGTCGGGCTTGACTAGCTACGTAAGGATCCCTCTGTTTCCTTGCGCAACGTCAAACCTTACGTAAGGATGGATCCTACGAAGGGATCTGCAGTTACCTTTCGTAATGGCCGTCGGAGCGAAAGGATCGTCGTGCCTGAACTCGTCGATTGTCTATGGGAGGGGGGTGGTTACGGCGCCCGGAAGGACCGGAAACCGTTCCGGTTCAAGGCGTACGTACCCGATCCGATTGCCGAGTGGGACAACCCGCTTGCCGTCCGCGCCGCCGACGCTGTGGCGCAGGCCACAGCGTTCGTCGCGCAACTCCAGGCAGCTGACATCGGTCAAGACCTCGAAGCAATTGCCGGACCGCTGCTTCGTGCCGAGGCGGTCGGCTCGTCGTTCATCGAAGGACTCCGCGCCTCCAACAAGCGCGTGGCACTCGCCGCCTACGAACCGCTTGCCGCAGACGGCACTGCTCGAGCCGTCGCGAACAACGTCACAGCGATGGAACGGGCAATCAGCCACGGGACGAAAGGAGCTGACTTCGATGTGGACGACCTGCTCGACATTCACCGGGTCTTGTTGGAGGGCACGAGTGAGACCCGTTTCGCCGGCGTTATCCGGACCGATCAGAACTGGATCGGCGGAAGAGGCGCAAGCCCTGCCGACGCGGCGTTCGTGCCACCACCGCCGGACCGGGTGCCAGGCCTGCTCGATGATCTCGTGCAGTTCGTGAACCGGTACGACTTACCAGCAGTGGCGCAGGCCGCCATAGGCCACGCTCAGTTCGAGACCATCCATCCCTTCGGGGACGGCAACGGCCGGACTGGCCGTTGTCTTATTCACGTCATCTTGCGTCGCCGCGCCCTGACGCCGCTGTTCGTCCCGCCCGTCAGCGTGGTCCTGGCAGCCTCGGCGCGCTCGTACGTTGCCGGCTTGACCGACTTTAGAGAGGGCCGCGTCGACGACTGGATCGGGGCGTTCGCCGATGCGTTGTCAGCTTCGGCCGGCGCGGCACGATCGCTCTCCGAACACATCGACGTCTTGCTCGCCGAGCTGATTCAGCGGGCAGGCAATCCCCGGGCCGACTCTGTCGCCCGCCGGATCATCACAGGACTGCCGGCCCAGCCGATCGTGAGCGCCGAGATCGCAGCTGACCGCTACCACGTCACGCCGACAGCGGCTCGCGCCGCGCTCAACCGGTTGCAAGAGCAAGCCGTGCTCGTTCCTACCCGGGTCGGGCGCCGGCGGGGCCGTGAGTGGATAAGCGACGAGCTGTTCCAACTCCTCGACGCCTTCGAGTACGACATCGCGCGGACAGGAGATGGACGTACCCATCGGGCGCCGTCAGCGACTCGTCCGCCCCGAAACACGGCGGTACCCAAGCCCGAGTAGGCGGGAGAGATGGATGGATTGAGCCATAGCCAGCGAACAGACCGTTGCCAGTGGGCCTAAGCTAGGTTCTCCGCGCGGCCTCGCGGATCGCCGAGGTGCGCGTCGTCGTGGTCATCGGGAGCCAGTCAGTAAGCTAAGCGTTCCACCGATGACTGCCACACCCCTCCTGTATCGTCGGTGGGGATGCAGTCGCCAGCCAGAGACCTTGTTGATCACACTCAGCGACGTCGGTTCGGAGACGCTTTCAGCGGCGGCGCCGGGCTGACCGACTCCGGGCGCTCGTTCCTTCTCAAGAAGCTCGGGGAAGAAGACGACGCCGGGGGAGGCGGCGACTTGCTGTCGTTAGCGGAGCTGGGCGACGTGAGTGACCCGAAGCGACGCCAGGAGGTTCGGGCCTGGTTCGAGAGCGCGTTCGCACTGGGGTGGGACCGTGCCGTGCTCCGTCCACGCGAATTGGGCGATCTCGCGCCTGCCGCTCGGCTGGTTCCAGATGGTCGCCTTAGCCCGCGAAGCCTCAGTCAACGGGCACGAGCGGCACTGGAGCGAGCGGGGTATTCCCGTTGGTCGGAGCTTCTCGATCTCAGCGTCGCTCACCTGCTAGGGACGCCAGGCCTTGGCCCGACGACCGTCGTCTCAGTGCTGGCCGCCTGCTTTGACAGGAGCTTGNNTGGCGACCTCGCCGCGCTGTTAACCGAGGAGCGGCGCGGTCCGAAGCAACCGGTGCTGGAATCGCTGCTCGACGCCGCGACAGCAGACAGCGAAGCTTTCAGGGCCGATTCTCGGCGAAGCGCCGCCGCGCGCCGCCTCCTTACCCACAATGGGCCTTGGGCATTGGAGAACGTCTCAGCACTGTCCGAGCTCCTGAGTGGTATCACAGACGATCAGGACCGGTTGATCTTCACATCGACCGAGCTCCGCTCGGAGCGCCGGAGCCTTGGCGAGCTCGCCGAAGAACTCGGGATTTCACGTTCACGTGCTGCCCAGCGACGCGATCGTGCGGCGGTTCAGGTTCGCGAGGAATTGACGGCGGCGCCTGCGCCTCTCGAATGGCTCGTCAAGCGGGTTCGACACACGCTTGGGCGAGTGACGACGCCAAAGACGGCGCATGAGGTTTTGCGCCGTTTCGGCCTTGACCTATCGACCGGGCACGAGGCGAGGAGGGCGGCGGAGCTGTTGCTTTGGCTCGCGGGTCCATTCGATCCCGTGCCTCGTTGCCCTGGCTGGCTCTGTGTGGAGCCAGACGACCTGCTTTCGCGGACGCGCGAGATGTTGACGCAGGACGGCGGCGTCCGATCTCTCGCCACAACCAAGACGTCGTTGGAAGAGCTAGGTGTCACACCTGCTCAAATCGGTGCCTGGCTTGGCGTGTGCGGTGCTGCCGTGGTTGACGACGATCTGGCTGTTTGGCTGTCAGGACCGTTGGCGGACGTCTTGGAGCGCTTGATAGATGCCAGCGGTCGTGGCCTTACAGCCTCCGAGTGCCGGCACCTTCTCCTCAGCGGAGGGCGCTCGGCCGAACGGTCTGAGCTCGAGCGAGCGCTTCGCGGTCGCCGGTTCAGGCGGGTCACTGGAGAAGTTTACGAACTGACCTGTTGGTTGCAGAGCAGCGCGGGCATGTCCTCATCGAAGCCGCCGAGCACTCGAGCACAACGCCCGGGGCCCGGTGCCACTGACTCGGCCGTGGCCCTCGACCAGGACCGACGACTCACCATCTGGTGGCACGTCGGTCGCTCGAGTGGAGCTTTGCTCGGAGGGCCAGAAGTGACGTGTGACCGAGATCCGAACGAGCAGCTGGGCCTCCCGGGCATTGCCAGGCTTGAGCCCGGGGGCTCTCGCGACGGCGGTGTGCAGATGTCGGGATTCATGGCCGGCTGGACGTTGGCTGAGCCTGATAGGGAGGGCTCAGCCTCACATCGCGCGTGGTTGTTGGCGACCGTCGACGACGATCTGATGCGAGGGGGCGAGTCCGCGGTTCCGGACGGCCTTGTTCGCTGTCTCGGTGTCGGCTGGCGCCAACGCCGCACGTTCTCGAGCCGGTACGGGCCGGTGACGCTGGCCAACGACGGCGCCGAACCCTCGCGCGGACCGCTGCGCCCGATCGCGATGGCGGTAGGCGCCCGTACTGGCGATGTCCTGGCGCTTGGGTTCGCCTCCGAAGGGGACGTTGTCGTCGAGGTGCGCACAGCTGAGCTTGTCGCACGAGCCCTGACGCCCGGCAGCGATCTCTACGAGGGTGGACAATCAATGGGCGGCAGCCAAGCTGACGAAACGACGGACGAGACAAGAGGAGCGACATGAGCGACTTGTCAGATGTGGGCACGGTGTGCCTCGAGCGAGCGCTCGAGGCACTCGAGACCGAAGCGACAGCTTTACTGAGCGCGGTTTCGTCCGTGGCCCGGGTTGCAAGAAAGGCCAAGGCAGCCGCTGAGACCGGAAGTGTCCGAGATATCCCGCAAGCCCTCGATGTGGCTGCCCAGCTGGCTGCCGATGTCGCGGCCGCTGCCGAGCGTCTGAAGGCGGGGTGGCACTTCGATGTGGAGGACTGGTTCGCGTCCGGCGAGTATACGAAAGAGCTGCTGGTTTCCGCCGCCGAGGCTGGTGTGAAAGCCTTCGAGTCCGATGACCGCATCCTGTGCTACCCCGTCATCGTGCAGGTGTCGCCGAGCGATGTCTCCGTCGTCATCGACAAGAAGAAGGACCGCCGGATCCGCCCTTCGGTCGTAGCCGCCCACCTCGGCCGTCTTCAGCAAGGCGAGCCGAAGTTCAAGCCGGAGGCGTTCATCGAGTCTCTTGCTGTCGCCTACGACCTTGTAATTGCCTCAAAGTCGATGCGACCAGGCGCTCCTGTCAAGCTCGTCGATATTCATGGCGTACTCACGATCATGCCCGGGACTGCCCGTGAGTACACAAGACCTGAGTTCGCCCGCGACATCTATCTCCTGGATCAAAGTGGGATCGTGAAGACGAGGCGAGGACGCCGGATGAGCCTTCCGGCGAGTTCTCTCACGCGATCAGGCGGTGTGCTGCGCACGGTGACGCGCAGCGGCCAAGCGAAGGACTATGCCGGCATCTGCTTCGAGGAGGTGGGGGAATGATTGGCGCCGACGAGTACGTCGAATTCCTCTCTCGGGAATACCTCCGCGGCTACGTCGACGAGGGCGGATCTGCCGTCAAGTTCGTGGTGGCGGATGACTTTGTCGCGTCGGGATTCCGGGACCGGGTGGCCGACGAAGGGCGACAGTCCGGCTACGTTGTCGCCGCCGTGGATGCGGCGACGACCCGCGTGCACCTGATGGAGCAGATCTTCTTCGAGGTCGCCCGTCAGATCGACTGGGACGAGCTCGCAGTGAGCGCTCTGCGGAGCGCCGTTGCCGCGGCGGGCTTTCCTGCACCGACGGACGACACCCCGACGGTCGACGAACTTGCTTCGCACTACAGAACCGACGCCCGGGAGTTGAAGCGCGATGTCGATCGTGAGCTGCAGCGCCGCATCTTCAAGGATTACGACATGATCCAGGAGTTCCGGATCGCCATGTTGCGGTTGTGCCAGGCGGCGTTTCGGACCGGGCAGGTGAGCGACGCTGAGCACGACGCCATCATCGAATGGCTCCGTGGCGATCTGCGCCAGATGTCGGCGCTCAAGTCCGCGCTCATCTACCGGCGGATCGCCCGCCACAACGCCCGGCAGATGCTGTTCTCTTTGCCGCACTGGCTTGCCACGAACGGCTTCGCGGGCTTGCTGGTCGTCATTGACATCCGCCGACTTGGCGTTGCCCGCCGGCCCCCGTTGGACGAAAGAGCCGGCCAGTATTACACGAGGCTTGGGCTCCTCGACGCCTACGAGGTGCTGCGCCAGCTGATCGACAGTACCGACGAGCTCGCTCGGTGCTGCGTTGTTGTGATCGCAGCACCGGAGCTGTTGACCGACGAGGCCCGGGGTCTCGATGCCTATCAAGCTCTCAAACTCAGGATCTTCGATGAGATTCGCGACCGTCGCCGAGACAACCCGTTCTCGTCGCTAGTCCGTATTGGCTCCGAGGAGGTGGCGGTATGACTACCGAGACTGTCGATCGTGCCGTGCGGGCGCGCCGGGCGCTCGAAGCCTTACGGGCGGGCGTACCGAACCGCGACGCGGTAGTCGAGCTCGGGTCGATGCAGATCGGCGTGGAGGATCGGTTTGCGGGCATTCTCGACGGCGTCGGGTCCCCGGCCGATCAGTCAACGCGCGCGCCTTCAGACGTGACCGCAGCGCTCGTCACCTCACGTCCGGCCTCACGGGCCATGGTCATCGGTGGCGGATTCGGGAGCGGCAAGACCCACCTGCTCGAGCACTTGACAAACATCGCACTGAGCCAGCATTTTGTCGTCTCAAAAGTAACGATCTCCAAAGAGACCCCCCTCCACGACCCGTCCAAGGTTTTCCGCGCCGCGATCGACGCGGCACGGGTTCCGGGTCGCCCGGGGTCGGCGATCGACGAGATAGCTGTGGCGACCGATCTCGACTCGCCCGCGTACCGGGACCTCTATCGCTGGGTGCATGGGGAACAGGCTCCAGTTGACAAGCAGTTCGCGGCCACGCTTTACCTCTACGAGTACGCCCGTGGCGACGAGGAGCTGCGTGATCGCATTGTTCGTTTCTGGGCGGGTGACAAGCTCTCGGTGACCGACATCCGCCGGCGGCTTCGCGAGCACGGCGCAAGCTCGTCCTACCGGATTGTTGGAGTGCGCGAGGCGGAATTGTCGCGGCAGCGGTTCCGGTTCGTCTCCAGGCTGGCGAAGGCAGCGGGATACCGCGGTTGGATCGTGCTGTTCGACGAAGTGGAGCTCATCGGCCGCTACACGATCGGTCAGCGAGCCAAGTCCTATGCGGAGATCGCCCGCTGGGTACGTGGCGACCGTGACGACCCGAGCGCCCCAATTGGTGCAGTTCTAGCCACAGTCGATGACTACGAGACTCAGGTGCTCGTAGGCAAGAACGACCTTGTGCTGATTCCGCAGCGGTTGCGGGCAAGTGGGACCGTAGCCGATGAGATCCTCGCATCACTTGCCGAGACGGGGATGCGCATCATCGGTCACGAGCAGGTGAAGCTCCAGCCTCCCGCGCAGGAGGAGCTCGACCGCACCTACGGGAGGCTACGGGAGATACACGGAGAGGCGTTCGGTTGGGATCCGCCCGCGGTGGCCGGCCTGGAACGCCTGCCCTCGAACCGGATGCGCCAGTACGTGCGCGCCTGGATCAATGAGTGGGATCTCCGGCGTCTCGATCCGTCGTACGAGCCGGAGATCGAGGCTGCCACTCTCGAGGTCGACCTGAGCGAGGATGCCGAGCTCGAAGGCGGCGAAGCCGAGGGTGAGGGGAATCTGCTTGGCGACCGAGACTCCGGGCGCGGCGTTGGCGGTGCTGACGAGACGGACTCGGAGCTCAACGCTTCGAGCGGCTCTTCGCAGGCGCAAGATCAAGGAAGCCGGCTCGACGACCGGACCGGCGACGCCACAGAGTGACGACGTGTTGGCCGATGACATATCGGAGGTTCTGCAGGGGCATGCGGGGCTGACCGCAGCCGAGATAGCTGCCGCGTTGTCCTTGGCGCAGCCGGATCCTCAGCGTCGACAGGACGTTCGGGCGATCACACTGGCCTTGTTCAGTGAGCGCGAGCGCTTCAGGTGCGACCGCAGCCTGCCGGAGAGATGGTCGCTAGCGGCTAACAGCAAAGCCGCCGTCGAGGCCGCATCTCAGGTCACGAGTGGCCGGGCAGCAGCGTTCGATCGTTCGCGTTTGTACGCGTGGCAGCGCGATGCCCTCGTTTGTTGGGAGGCAGCACAGCATTGTGGCGTGGTCGAGGCGGTGACGGGATCCGGCAAGACGATGCTCGGCGTGGCGGCAGCAGCCGATGAACTGGCTCGACGAGGTCAGGTGCTCGTCATCGTGCCCACCGTCGAGCTGATGCACCAATGGCACCGCCACATGGTGCCCGTTCTCCCGCCTGGCTATTTGATCGGTTGCCTCGGCGACGGCGAGACCGGAAGCTTCGCGACCTGCGACATCATCGTCGGTGTNNTCGTGGCCGACGAGTGCCACCGGTACGCCAGCGTCATGAATCGGCTCGCGCTCGACCAACGCTTCGAGCGCCGGCTAGGCCTGAGCGCCACCTACGCCCGTGACGACGACGGACATGTCAACTGGCTTGATCCTTTCTTCCGCGGGACGTGCTTTCGGATGGGATACCGGCGAGCGGTCGACGATGGCGTCACGGCTCATTTCACGGTCGCCTTGGTTGGCGTCGAACTGCCTGCGTCCGAACGGGCGATCTACGAGGAGCTCACTTCGCAGATCGGGCACCGGCACGCTCGGCTGATGCAGCGCTATCAACTGCCGACTGCCTCTTTCGGCCAGTTCATTCAGGCGCTGAACCTGCTCGCCTCAGGTGTCGGCAGCGACGCGGCCGGCGCGAGTGAGGCCCGCGCCTACCTGGCCCTGCTGCTCGAACGCCGCCGCCTCCTGGGTGGCACGTCGGCGAAGACGCGAACCCTGGCGGGACTCGCTCCGGCGATTGCCTCTGCGGACCGCTCGATTGTTTTCACCGGCTCGATCGCAGCAGCTGACGTCGCCGTCTTGACCCTGACCACTCTGGGTCTGCGGGCTGAGTCCGTCCACTCGCGGCTCGCAACGGCGGACCGCCGCGAGGTGCTCCGGCGTTTCGCCGAAGGTGATCTGCAGGTGATCTCGGCGCCCCGCGTACTTGACGAAGGCGTCGACGTCCCGGAGGCGGATCTTGCCGTGATCATCGGCGCCAGTCGTTCCCGCCGCCAGATGATCCAGCGGATGGGTCGCGTGCTCCGAAGGAAGGCCGACCACCGCCGCGCGCGTTTCGCCGTCCTCTACGTTGAATCGACGATCGAGGACCCGGCCCAAGGCGCCCAGGAGACGTTTTTGGAAGAGATCACAGAGGTGGCTGACGAGGTGCGCTCGTTCGGAAGCGCGTCGGGAACGTTCGACACCGCAGTCGAGTTTCTTCGTCGTCTCGGCGGTTAGCGTCGCCACGGGATGCGCCTTCCGCCGAGCGACCTGCTGCGCGACACGCCTCCGCCGGAGGATCTTCTGCTGGTAGTTCCAGGCGGCGAACACAGCCTCAGCGACGTGCTGTTTGAACCGACCACAGGCAATTGTTGGAGCAGGTACCTGTTGTGCGGGGTCTCGGTGTTCGGACCGCCTGGCGACGACCTCGTCGCTATGCACAACCACCTGAAAGCTAAGGGCTCGGCCACACGAGTCTGCGGATGATCCAGTGGACGTAAAGCCACCTCGACCAAACGGATGCGTACGACGCCGTGCTCAAAATGCTGTCCAGAGGGCCTGGTGAGCGCTAGTATTCACTACCAGACAGTTTCACCAAAAAATGAATGTATCTGACAGTGAATACTCTGGCTACGATCGAACTCCCTGAGGATACCCCGGAGCGCATCCGGGAGATCCTGGCCTCACGCCCGGAGATCGACGTCCGAAACGGTTCCGAGGCCAGGCTACGGGTCGACGATCGGACATTCCCGCTCGTCATCGCTCCAGGTGTACACCCCTGGGCTCAAGCGACCACCAAGCTTCTCGCCGAGCTGGTCGGCCCGGACAAGGTTCTCTTGGTGGTGTCGGAACGGCTGCTGCCGAATGTGCGCCGAGAATTGGAATCTGCGGGATTTTCCTACGCCGATGGAACCGGTGGAGTGCACTTGCGAGCACCCGGTCTGATCGTCCACCTGGAGCCGCACCGTGTGCGGGGCGAGAGCACGGCGGTTGCCCCACCCGGACTTGGGGCCGTGGCGGTGAGGGCGATTCAAGAGATCTTGGAGGACCCGGAACGCGAGTGGGCCGTCACCGAGCTTGCGAAGGCGGCGGCCGTCTCCGCTGGGCAGGCGCACAACGTGCTCAGTCGCCTTCAACGCGAAGGCTTGATGGGGACGATTGGTAAGGGCCAGGGAGTGCGCCGGAAGGTCCAGAACCCGACAGAACTTCTCGACTGGTTGGCTCGTGTGCCGGCTGCTCGCAAGATCCATGAGCGGCGCGCGGCATATCTGTACGCGCCCGATCCGGACGCTCTGATCACGAGGCTCTCATTTCACGGTGTCCAGTCTGGGCAGCGTTACGCATTGACCGGCACGGCGGCGGCGCGGGTTATGGGAGTCACTGTCGTAACGGCACTTCCCGTTGTGATGGTCCGGGTGCCCCGGAAGCCCGGTCTCGTCGAGGCGGCGAAACTGCTTGGAGCTGAGCCAGTGGACACCGGACCGAATCTGAACCTCATCGCGGACGTCGGCGAGGTCGGAACGCGCAAGATCAACTTCAATGGACCGGTGGCCATGGCGCCACCTGTTCGCGTCTGGCTCGACATGCTTGGTGAGCAACGTGGCGAGGACGCGGCAGCGCTCTTCCGGGAGGCGGCAATTGGCTACTGATGGTGAGAGCTACCGCGA
>PLKG01000153.1 GCA_003140595.1 Acidimicrobiaceae bacterium
TCTAAGAGGTCGCCGGCGAAGATGGCACGAAGGGGGCCCCTCCAGTGCATAGGCGCGCCAGAGATCACCTCCCCTGCGCCTGAGCGTTCTGAGAGTGACAGCCTGGTTGTCGGTGAGATCGGTTGGGTTCTTCAAAAGCGCCCAGCGCGCCCGTTTGAACCGGCGGCCGGCGTCTTTGGCGGCGAGCCGGTCCGGCTCATCGCCCCAGCCGGCGACGACCCGGCTTTGGCGCGGCGGATGGAGGTCCCTTCCGATGCGCCGATCACGGTGGCGACGCCAGGTCGGCGTCAAGGAGGAGACATCCCACAAGCCGTCGAGATCGCTTCCTACGGCGAGGGACTGGTCCGCCTCGTCCTCCATCTCGAGTCGAAGATGCTCGGGCCGGGCCTCGGTATTTGCAAAGTAAGGACCAAGGGCCTCCTCACGCCAATACCGGTCCGAGTTGCGGCCGTTCACCTGGTGGGCAAGGAGGGAAACAAGGTCGAGGAGGTGGCGACAGACGAGGTCACGGACCCAGACGAGGTGCTGATCGACTACGGCGACGATGCGTGGGAGCGGCTGGTCCTGCCCGTCGGGCGGGTCATGGGGATCTGCACAATGGCATTGGAAACAGGGCTCGCGCGCTCCATGCTCATCAACCTGTTCCAAGGTCGGTCGTCGCCGCAGGCAGCGACGCGTGCACTCGTGACAGGCGTCGTTGCCTCGTGGGTCGGCTCGAAACTCAGCACTTGCCCCGGGCGCGACCAGTTATGACCCGGCCGAAGCTCCGGCTAGGTACCTCGCCACGCGACCTGATGGCACGGACTTCCCGATGCCTGCCCGTTGAGCGCAGTCATCCATCGGGGCGTCTGTAAGGGCCCGCTATGTGGATACGCTCTTTGACGGATACGACACTCCGGCGGAGCTAGTGAGACGACTTGGTTCATAAGGAACGGTGATGGCTGAGCGCGAGCTGAAGAAGCGACCGACGACGGACCGTGAGGCCAATACGGTCGAGGAGGAGGCGCCAGCGACCACCGATCGACGCGAGCGGTTGAAGACAGAGACCGACGACCTGCTCGACGAGATCGACGAGGTTCTTGAGAACAATGCGGAGGACTTTGTTCGCAACTACGTCCAAAAGGGCGGCGAGTGAGGAGCGGTGCTGCTTCGAGTGAGGGCATGACTAGCCGCCGATGGACAAGCGGCCGCGTGATGATCGAGTTCTCAGAGCGAATGCCAACGCTGACCCCCGTCGATCTGGATGGCAGCTGGTCCCTCCAAGACCGTTGGACCACCACGCAGATGAGACGTTCGGTCTCTTCTGCCGTGATCGGACGAGCGTCGCCCGCCGTAGCGAGAGCGAGGTGGGGGTTCGTGTCGGAGGAGGTACGCGCTCGATCTGCTACCAAGCACTGGCGTCTTGCGCCTTAGCCTCGATTTTTCGCGTGATCGTGGCATGAGACTGCCAGTATCCGCGTAAAAGGCCTCCTCAACAGGGAGAATGACTTCCGACAAAGAGAGTCATACAACCCAGGAGGAGGCCTCCTTGAAGGTGCATCGTAGCCGCTCGGTCCGCCGCGCCGAGGTGACCACCGACGGCCGCAATCTCGTTTCCCACGCCGGCACCGCGTTGTTGTCGGAGCTGGCCGATCGCACCGTTGTTGGCCCAGCAGCCCGTCGGCGTGGGCGAGGCCGTTTTGGACGTGCAGCTCAAGTTGGGCGCCCGGTGCGGCTGTTGGCGGCTGGGAGCTCGAACAAGAACGACCGCAACGACGCCCGCTCAGTGGCTATAGCAGCGCTGGGCTCGACAACCCCGCGCCAGGTGGCTGCCGAAGACCACGCCGCCCCCTCAAGGCTGATCACACCGGTTAACTCGATGGGGGACCAGCACCTGGCATGCCGGGCTAGCTTGCTCCGGCCGGCGACTCAAGGTCGCCAAGTGCCCGCCGGCGCTGTGGCCGACGGCCACGATCCGCTCGGTACCTACGTCTTTGGTCCAAGCCCTTCGCCATAGGACCAGCGAGGAGCCCGCCGACATCTCGTGTGCTTCGCTTACGTGCTGCATGGTTCGTGACCTCGGCTGGCAATACCGCCATCCTCGGCCCGTCGGCCCAACTGCCGGCTTACTTGAACACGTACGCCGCGCCGAAGTCTGTCGTTTGCGATCCAGAGGTATGTTGACGCGCGCCGGCGACGATGGTGGGACCCGAGACCGCGACCGAGTCACCTAGGTAGTCATTGGCGACACCGTTGCTGGCGGTCAGCTCGGCGGTGTCGGCGTTCGTGTCCTTCCAGCCATGGGAAGGTTCGGTGTACACGAACGCTGCGCCCTGATTGTCGTTACTTCCGATTTGACGAGCATCCGCGCCGGCGACGATCGTGCGGCCTGACACCGCGACCGAGTAGCCGAGGTTGTCGTTGCTCTGGCCGTCTGAGGCGGTCAGCTCTGCGGTCTGCTTCGTGCTGACCCATCGGCCCGTCGTGGGCATGACGAACACATACACCGCGCCCTGGCCTGGGTTCGACCCCACCGTGTGGAACGGCGCGCCGGCGACGATCGTCTTGCCCGAGACCGCAACCGACAGGCCGAACTCGGGGACGGCCGTGGGGGAAACGTCGTTCGCTGTGAGAGTGGCGGTTTGTGTCTGTTTGCCCGACCAGGGCCCGCTAAACACAAACGCCGCGCCCTGCTCATGGCCGCCCGGCGCGTAGCGGGATGCGCCGATGACGATGGTGTTCCCGGAGATCCCGACCGACGAGCCGAACCCATCCTCCCCGTTGGGAGGCGCCTGCTCCGTCAACTCGGCGGCCTGGGTTTGCGGTCCCGACCAACCGCCGGGAGGCTGGTTGAACACATATGCCGCACCGTCAGAGGGGTACGTCGGGTCGTAGGGCGTACCGGCGACGATGGTGTGGCCCGAGATTGCGACTGACCAGCCGAGCTCGCCGCCGAGGGTACTCTCGGTGGCAGGAGAGCCTGCGACGGTCAGCCGAGCGGCCGGGGTGCTTGTGGTCCTCCAGCTGCCGGTAGTTGTGAAGACGTCAACGGTGCCCTGAGTGTTTACACCGTTGGGGTTCCCGGGTACCTCGCTGCCCGCGGGCGCACCGGCGACGATCGTGTGGCCGTCGCTCGAGATCGCCACCGAGAAACCCAGCTCCCTCTTGGCGCCGAGGGTTGAGTCGGTTAGTTCGGCGGTCTGGGTTGCGCTCGCCCACCCAGCCGTCGGCATCTGGAACACATATACAGCACCGCTGTCCGCCTGCGAGTGGGCTCTATGGTAGGGCGCGCCGACGACAACCGTGTGGCCCGACGTCGCTACCGACAGGCCGAATTCGTCGCCAAAGCCGACGGGGTTCCGGAGGCTGCCCACGCCGTCACTCGGACGCAGTTCCGCCAGGTCACGCTCCAGCACGACCGAAATCGAAGCCCGCGCCGCCGCAGGCAAACTCAGTAGACTGGCCAGATGCGCGTCCGGCGAGAACGCTGTGAGCACGCTATGACGCGCAGGAGGAGCTCCGGCGCTCGCGACCCCTGATCCGAGCGGAGGCAGGACCGCCGCCGCGAGAACCCCGACGGTCACTAGCACCGCCATCAGAAGATGACGATGAGTGAGTCGTTGAGCTGCGGGAGAACGAACCGTAGCGGCGCTCCGAGCGCTCATGTACAGCATGCATGCCGCCTTTCCGTCATGGTCGTCAGAAAACGGACCTAGCCCCCCCGCGGAACCTACGTGGCCTCGATGCAACTCGCACCAGCGGTCAGCGCTGCCAGCCTAGGGTGAAAGGAGCGGGCTTGGTGCAGTGCCACGACCCGCCCTCCCTGGCGGACCTGTCAGTCGAGAGGCTCGGCCCCGAACATCGAACGCCACGGACGTGTGGAGATCCTCGCGACCAGGGACGACTCGGAGCTGTCTTGGGTCGCGGTCGAAGGCAACGGCGACATCCTGGGCCTCACCCTCGGAGGAAACATGGGGGCCTGTGATGTCACTGTCAACGCATTTATGCCGCACGGATCTCCTGTCCCGTTCTTCCAGCGGCAGTTCGCCGCGTCGCTTGAACATGCGGGGCCGCCAGTCTTCGTCGATGGTAGCGATGACTTCATCGTCCGTCGGAGCGGCCTTCTCCTCGTCGGCACCGGCCAATCGGTCCCCGTAACGCCCACGCCGAGCCCGAACGCCTCGTGCCCGCGACCCATCTCGCCGAGTACTGGACCACCCGCCCAGGCGAGAAGATTGATGACACTGTCTGGCTCGCTCAGTACCTGTTCGAGCACAGCGGTGTTCGTGCGATCGTCTGGCGTCGGCGAGCGCTGCACGAAGAGCTCGTCGCCGTTGGCTGGGGTGGGTGCGACGAAGACCCGGAGGTCGACGAACTCGAGCGGGCTATCTCCTTCGACGACGACTCCCTCGGAGTAGTCCGTCATGAGCTCTGTCATGAAGAAGGCGTCGTGCTCACTGCCGTCGCCGGGGAACCTAAACAGAGCGGCACCGCTGGCCCCCGCCTGCCGGTAGCGGCGAAGCTCGGGGTGCGTGCGCGGGGGAGCTCTCCCGTGGATGTGCGAGCGTGTCGTCGCGCCCGCAGCGCGCGGCGATGACGAGGGCGTCGCTGCACTGCAGCATCGCCTCGACCAAGGCCGTCTTCCCGGCCTTCGCTGGCCCGGCCACGTGAACGAACGCTCGCGTTCTCATCGCAGGAACGGTGCACGGCGGCAGCAGCGCCCACTCACAAGCTGAGCTCCCTGCCGAGGACTCCGAACACGAAACCTCCTCCACCCTCGCCGAAGACGACCTCCTTAATCCGTTCTCGTGTCTCTGCCACCCGGTCGCTCCTCTCGGCCGCCTGCATCGTGTTGGCATACGCGCTCCATACATCAGCCCCTGTGACCTCGTAGCCGTACCCTTTCGCGAGCCAGCGCAGCGCGAGGAGCCCGGCACCGCGGGCGAAGTCGGGTTGGCTCTCGGTGAAGTCGCGACAGGCGCGGGTGAGCGTCCTCGGGTCGCATGGTCCGGCGTCGGCGAGAGCGAGCGCCTCATCGTAGAGACCGGCTTCCTTGGCTGCGGCGAACCATTTCGCCTCCTCTCCCGGCGTCGTCGCCGCGAGGTCGGCCAAGAGCTCGTGGGCGTCTTTGTGCGGGTACTTCTTGGCGACCGCCCGGAAGGTCGCCAGGTAAGTGCCGCGGCGGTTCGCCCGCAGGCCGTAACGCGAGTAGGCCTCGTCGACGAGCCCCGACGAAAGGAGGATCTCCTCGCACATCGCGTCGACCTCCTCGTCGTAGGTCCACGGCCCGCGGCACGACTCGGCGTAGCGCACCGCCTCGGCCTTCTTTCCCATGGCGGCGAGCGCCCTCACGGCCCACCGCTTGTACGGCCAGATCGTGTCGACGTCGAGTATCTCGACGATCTCCTGGTAGCGCTCTGCCGCGTAGAGCGCGCTCATGCATGCCGAGGTGCCGTGAAAGTGGCCGTGGAGCGCCGGGTCGGGACTGAGGGCCATGCGCGTCACGTCGACCAGCCGGTCCGCCCAGGCGGATGCGACCTGCTGCGAAGCGCAGAGTGCTCCCCAGTGCTCGGCAAGGCTCTCGATGTATGGCATCTGGTCGGCCTCATGTGCCGCCCACAGCCGGTCGAGCCAGCCGTTCCGCGTCTTGGCGTCCGCCGCCGCGCCGGCGACGACGGGCACCAGCTGCTCAATCGCATGGTGGACCGCCGTCCCGATCGCCCCGGAGGAGCTGTCGATGTGCTCGAGCGCAGGCGAGACACGCTCGAGAAAGGTCACTGCCCCCTCGGCTCCGAGCAATGGGTCGCGGCGGGCGACCCCTTTGATCTCCGTCACCGCCTGCTTCACGCGCTGGACGGCGGGCTGGGATCTCCAGCCGAAGGCATGCCGCCTAAAGCGCGCCTTGAACTCCCAGCGGTACGGGTCAGGTCGGCTCACTTGCCCAACTCGACGACCTTGTCGGTGGTGCACGATGACCCCACGCCGTAGCTTCCGTCACTCAGTTTCCCCAAGTGACGACCAGGCGTACTTGTCCAAAGCGGACGCGTGGCTCGAAGCGGCAGCCGAAAGCCTCGACGACTGCCGATGGGATGTCGCTGCCGACAATCGCAGAGAAGACGGCTCTTTGCCGAATCCGGACCACCCGCTCATCGCAGTTCGCAGACATGGCTCTCCTTGGGTTACTTGATCGGGCTGCGAACCGCTACACCGGCACGCCCGCCACGAATCAACGTACGCATTTTCACGCACGTCCGTGTGACAGACGCCGAGTTGAATTCGGCGAATGCCCATGTCGCTCCGGCTGATCTAGAGCAACGTCTCGAAGCTCCGGGTGATTATGAGCGACGAAGGTCCACAACGGACCAAGAGACGTCTCCCTGCAAGATTGCCGGATCGCCCGTTAGAAGATCGGCTCCGTGAGCAAGGGCTGTAGCGACCGCGAACGCATCGGCGTACGCCATGCGATGTCCCGCCTTCACGCGGGCAGCTTCGATCACTCGCTCTTCGGTGGGAAGGTCGAGATTCAGTAACCGGCGCAGCTCGCGCACGACGTCGCGCGATCGGTCAGCGCCAGCACGACGTTCGACCACGTACGCGACCTCACCGACGTTGATCCAGCTCATCACCGGACGGCTCACGAGTGCTTCCTGCACGCGGCTGGCCGCTGGCTCCTCACCCTCCAGCCAAGCGAGTACAGCCCACGAGTCGAGACACTCCGTCACAGGTCGCGTTCCGCTCGGTGATCGGCTTCGAGCTCGGAAAGGAGACCCCGGCCCGCCAAGCTCCCGCGAAGACTTGTTTGCTCTCGAACGGGCTCGACCCGTACCCCGGCGCCATCGAGAGAAAAATCAACCTCGTCACCAGGTGCGATCCCCAGACGGTCGCGCATCGATTTCGGAATCACCACCTGCCCCTTGGGGCCAACACGGGAAGTCATACCGGTAAGTATGACTTCCGGCGAGCATCCTCGACAGCCCCAGCGAACGGAATGCAAGCTACGTGGTCTCAACGCTCTGAAACGGGGCTTTGAACCGAAGGTAGAGCATCACTACTTGCATAAAAAGCAGCCGATTGTGGCTGCACCGTGCAAGTTTCTCACCAAAAGCCCTGCTAGAGAGCGGACGACGGGATTCGAAC
>PLKG01000006.1 GCA_003140595.1 Acidimicrobiaceae bacterium
ATTCTCCATGGCACAAAGTCTTACCGGTACTCCAGGGAAATCGCGAATTTTCACCGCATCAAAGGGATGGAAAGCGCGAGGGATGGCTCAGGGAGTTCCGACCCACGCACCTAGCTGCGAGACGAGACACGCTCGCGGCGATCGTGGGTAAGGAGGCCAGTACCCGCGCACGCCTCTCTGCGCTCAGTCGGTATAGAGCCCGTTCGTCCCGGCCACTCGCGGCAAGTCCGCCGGCGACCAGCATGCCGACCAGCTGAGGACCGATCCGGATGAAAGCCCGCGCACATTCGAACTCCAACGGTCCCGTGCAGAACCTGGTCTCGAAGTCCGGGTCGTCGGCGAGTTGCCTCCAGTCGGCGAGACACGTTGCTAGCAAGGCGGGATCTTCCGAATGTTCACTGAACCAGGGACACGGATTGAGGATCTCGGTCACCGGTTCACCGGCCATGTCGGTGATGACCATCATGACGCCGAGGAGCTCCGCGGCGAGTTCGATGAGTGGCAGCGCGTCCTGGACAGACCGCAGTAGCGCCCTTCGGGCGGGCGCTGCGCTTGCAGCAAGATCACCGGGCGCCTCGAGTAGAGCCGCGATCTGCTCGGCCGGGAACCGCCACTGTCGGCCGATCTTCATCGCGGGTAATCGCCCGCTTTCGGCCATCCGGTAGACCGTGGACCGATCGATCCCAAGCATCTGCGACACCTGTCCGGCGCTCAGGAAGCGCTGTGCCGGATGCATACTCTGCACAGTCTGCATGCCTGCTTGCACGTTCTGCATGACCCGTTGCACGTCCTGCATGTATTGCATGCTAGGAGAGGGCTCATCATCGGGCTAGAGTCCAAAGCCCTCACTTCATGTCAGCGGGCGGTACGGCGACCGTTGGACGGCGTCCGGCCGCGATCGCTGCACAACAGCGGCGAGCGGCGACCGGCCCGGCTCGCGTGGACGCCCTCGCCAAATGTGTCTGCACCCGACACGACCGAGGCGCAACCGGCCACGCTCGTTGCCCGAGGTCGACCAGGTGATTTGTCGTCGCATGAGGTAGGTCATCTACCACCCCGGAATCGATTGGCGATTAGCCTGCGCGCCGTGGGCTTCTACCGCGAGCAGGTCCTGCCTCGCCTGGTCGACCGGGCGTGCCGTTCCAGCAGTTTGAGTCGCTGGCGCGCTGAAGTGACCGAGGGATTGACGGGACGGGTCGTCGAGATCGGTTTCGGCTCCGGCTTGAACGCTGACTACTACCCGGCAGAGGTCGAACTGGTCTTGGCGGTAGAGCCTGCCGCCGTCGCCCGCAAACTGGCCGAAAAGCGGATCTCGAGGTCAGCGGTGGCGATCGAGCACGTCGGCATGGACGGCCAGTCGATCCCCCTCGATGACAACAGCTGTGACAGCGCCCTATCGACCTTTACCTTGTGCACGATTCCCGACGTTCGCCGGGCGCTGAACGAGCTGAGGCGGGTGATGCGCCCAGGCGCCCGCTTCCACTTTCTCGAGCACGGCCTCGCCCCCGACCCGGCGGTGGCCGCCTGGCAACGACGACTCGAGCCGTGGCAGCGCCGCTTTGCCGACGGTTGTCATCTCACGCGCGATCCGGTGGTCATAGTGAGCGAGGCCGGTTTCATAATCGGGCACGTCGAGCAGCGCTACGCCAAGGGACCCAAAGCCTGGAGCTGGTTCAGCGCCGGGACCGCGACGAGCCCCGGGTAGGGGTCGTCGCTTTCACCCGGAGTCACACCGGCTCGGCAATCGGTTCGACGATCGTGCGGTGCACTTCCCCGACATCCGCCGCGCGCGCCGCCGGTAGTTCAGGCCCGCTCAGTCCTCAGATTGCGAAGTTGCGCGGTGAGATCAGCCGGATCCTGCTCGAGATCGAGCTGGCGCTCCTCGAGTGCCATCTGCTGGCCGGTTGTCGCGTCTTGGTGACCCGAGTGCGGTCCGTGTCCATGGCCCCCGCAACAGCCCGACCCTCCACAGCAACCCTCTCCGCAGCCTCTCGGCCCCCGCTCGACATCGTCTCGCTCCATCGGTCTCATGGTTGCCTTGCCTCTCTGGGTTTTGACATGACAGCTCGGAAACGCCGAAGAAACGCAGCGACGCGCTCCTGGCCAACTCGGAGCGACTCGGCCCAGGTAGCAAGCAAAACCGTCCCCTCATCGGTGAGCTCGTAAGTGCGCTCACTGCGAGCTGTCAGGTGCGCTGGCACGGCGCCACGCCCTTTGTCTTTGGCGACCGCGCCATTACACCGCCGTGCTGTGCCTTACCCGGTACGGGTATAGTAAAGCGGATGGATAAGAGGAGCACGCGATGCCCGAAACGATCACCTACTCAGTGCCCGGGATGACCTGCGACCACTGCAAGAACGCTGTGGACGGTGAGTTGCGCTCAGTCGCAGGCGTCGAGACAGTGGAGGTGGACCTCGACACGAAGCTCGTGAGGGTGTCGGGCGAAAACCTCGACGATCGAGCGCTGCGTGGCGCGATCGAAGAGGCCGGCTACAAGGCGGCATGATCGTGGTCGCGACCGAGGCGAGCGAGCGCGTGGATCTCGTCATCGGGGGCATGACGTGTGCCTCGTGCGCGACGAGGATCGAGAAGAAGCTCAACCGCCTGGACGGTGTTGCCGCGACGGTCAACTTCGCGAGTGAGCACGCCGCGGTCACCTTCGATCCCACACACATCAGCGTCAACGACCTGATCGGCACAATCGAGGCCGCCGGCTACCACGCCGCTGTACCCAACACAGATAACGACGACGACGACCCGACCAAGCCCTACAGAGGTCGGCTCGTCCTCGCCGTCGCGCTCACTGTGCCCCTGGTGCTGTTCGCGTGGGTCCCTGCGGCACGCCCACCCGGGTGGGAGTGGGTCTCCTTCGCCCTCACGACGCCGGTTGTCTTCTACGCCGGCTGGCCGTTCCACCGTGCGGCGGCCACGAATGCCCGTCACGGCGCTGCCACGATGGACACGCTGATCTCCGTCGGAACGCTGGCGGCCTGGGTGTGGTCGACGGTCGTGCTGCTCGCGGGCATTTCCACGAGCGTCTACTTCGATACCGCCGGAGCGATCACCGCGCTCATCCTGCTCGGCCGCTTCTTCGAGGCACGGGCGAAGCGTCGCTCGGGCGAGGCGATCCGCAAGCTCCTCGAGCTCGGGTCGAAAGACGCCCGAGTGCTCCGCGACGGAGTCGAGGTACTCGTCCCCGCCGAAGCGCTCGGTGTGGGCGAGCTGTTCGTCGTCCGACCTGGCGAGAAGGTCGCTACCGACGGCCTCGTACGCTCTGGCACCTCGGCGATCGACCAGTCGATGCTGACCGGCGAGTCGGTGCCCGTCGAGGTCGGCCCGGGAGATCATGTGGTTGGCGCGACGATCAATGCTTCGGGACGCCTCGTCGTCGAGGCGACGAGGGTGGGCGCGGAGACCGCGCTCGCCCGGATCACCCGCCTCGTCGCCGAGGCGCAGACAGGCAAGGCGCCAGTGCAGCGCCTCGCAGATCGGGTCTCTGCCGTATTCGTGCCGGTCGTGATCGCCGTGTCGGTACTCACACTCGCCGGATGGCTCGCCTTCGGGGCCACGACGACAGCCGCGTTCACCGCCGCGGTCGCTGTCATCGTCATCGCATGTCCCTGTGCGCTCGGACTCGCGACGCCGACCGCCCTCATGGTCGGCACGGGCCGCGGCGCCCAGCTCGGCATCGTGATCAAAGGTCCCGAGGTCCTTGAACAGACCCGCCAGGTCACCTCGATCGTGCTCGACAAGACCGGGACCATCACCGAGGGCAAGATGGCAGTCGCAGAACTCGTCCCCGCGGATGGTGTAGGCGAGGAGGAGCTGTTGCGCCTAGCCGCGAGCGCCGAGGACGCGAGCGAGCACCCGATCGCCCGCGCCATCGCCGAGCAGGGACGCGCGCGCCTTGGCACCCTGCCCGTCGCCGAGCACTTCTCGGCCCGAGCCGGTCGAGGTATCGAGGCCGTCGTCGACGGCCACGTCATCGTCATCGGCCAACCCAGCCGCCTCAACGACTGGGGCGTGACGCTGCCCCGCACGCTCGCCGCCGAGGCCGAACGCCTCGAGTCCAACGGCTCCACGGTCGTGGCCGTCGCCTGGGACGGCGAGTCGCGCGGGCTCATCGCGGTCGCGGATCGCGTCAAGGCGACCAGCCGCCAGGCGGTCTCGCAGCTACGTGCCCTCGGGCTCTCCCCGGTGCTGCTCACCGGCGACAACGAGCTGACCGCGAGATCGGTCGCCGCCGAGGTCGGCATCGACCGAGTGCTTGCGAACGTCCTCCCCGAGGACAAAGTGGCCGAGATCACCCGCCTGCAAGCAGCCGGCGAGGTCGTCGCCATGGTCGGCGACGGGGTGAACGACGCGCCCGCGCTCGTAAAAGCCGACCTCGGTATTTCGGTCGGAACGGGCACCGACGTCGCCATCGAGGCCTCGGACCTCACCCTGGTCTCCGGCGACCTGCGAGCAGCCGCGGATGCCATCCGTCTCTCCCGGAGGACGCTGCGGACGATCAAGGTCAACTTGTTCTGGGCGTTCGCCTACAACGTCGCAGCGATTCCCCTTGCCGTCGCCGGCATTGTCAACCCGATTGTTGCGGCAGCGGCGATGGCGTTCTCGAGCGTATTCGTCGTCTCGAACTCGCTTCGGCTGCGTCGTTTCCGCACACTTGAGGAGGGATCGTGACCAAGGCCGCCGAATCCGCTTACGAGGTGGCAACACCCACCTACGGCTACGTCGCCGACAAGGAAGCGCTTGTCAAGCGAATGCGCCGTATCGAGGGCCAGGCGCGCGGCATCGAGAAGATGATCGCCGAGGACCGCTATTGCATCGACATCCTCACCCAGATCGCGGCGGTCAACACTGCGCTGGAGATGGTGGCCTTCAAGATCCTCGACGACCACGTGAACCACTGCGTAAAGGACGCGCTCGCGTCCGGTGACAAGGCGGTCGCGGCCGAGAAGAGCAGCGAGCTGCTCGAGGCGGTTCACCGATTCACCCGCACTCGCTAGGAGCATCGGCGACGACTCAGCAACGTTCCGCCTGGGCGCTCGTGATATGGGTTCGGGCGAGGCAGGGTGAGGCGCGGGCATCTTGTCTCCGACTTCTTCATGATCCTTGAGGCACGCGTGACCGACCGGCTGTCTCCACGCTGAAACAGTTGCGTCCGAGGGGCGCGAGCGCCGAGGAGGTAGCGAGACCCTCTGCTCGACGCTCCTCATCTACGGCGGGGCGCCGGTCGCCTCGACGGACCTCGCGTCTGGCCGCCTGTCCAGTTGACCGCCGGCCGCGCTGTCTCACCCGCCGGGGCGACACGGCCCGCGCTAGCGGACCGACCGTATGATCTCAGGCAGCATAGTTATTGCAATGAATCTCCCGAAGAGTTGCTCACACCCGTAGCGACCGCGAGAGAAAACCAGGGTTGTCGATCAAGCCACAAATCAGCCTGTTCTTCCGAGATCAGCAAGCCAAGCGTACCCATCTGAGAACACTCCTGTCGGTCGAGGAACCCTGTCCCTAGCTCACCCTTCAGCGGCTACGCGTCCGTCTAGTCGAGAGCCCACGCAAGAACCGCCAAGTCGGAGTGCCCGGCATTCGAGTCGTAGAGCTCGACTTACCCAAGCGTCCCCGTGGCCAGCTGCAGCCCGAGGCTCGTGACAGCTACGAGGATCCACAACATCGCTCCCAAAGCGAGAGGCCGCAGCCCTGTCCGGCGGATATCGCGAAGTCGGGTCGACAGTCCGATGGCGGCAAGCGCGACCGTGATCATCAACTGGGCTACTTCCGACAAGGCTCCGTGCCATGCCCTCGGGATGACTCCGAAGCTGTTGGCAGTGACCGCCACGAGGAACCAGACGATGAAGACCGGCATCACGCCTCGGAGACGAGACACCAGCCGAGGCCGTTGCGCCAAGCCTTCCTCTGGCCGGTTTTGCTTCGAGCGCCAGAACGCGAGCACGAGAGAGATCGGAATGATCATGAGTGTCCGCGTGAGCTTCACAACGACTGCAAACGATGTCGCCCCTCTGCCGAAGATCGACGACGCTGCCACGACCGAAGACATGTCGTTGACAGCGGTCCCTGCCCACAGCCCGAACGAATGCGGAGAGAGGCTCAGGAGTCGGCCGATGGTTGGGAAGGTCAACACGGCGATCACGTTGAAGGTGAAAATTGTGGTGATTGCGTAGGAGACGTCTGCCTCCGAAGCGGAGATGACCGCATCGGTGGCTGCGATCGCCGAGGCTCCACAGATCCCAGTACCTACGCCGATCAGAGTGCGCAGGTCGTTGTCGATCGACAGTGCTCGCCCGAGCAGTCGTGCGCCGAGGAGCGCAACTGCGAGAGTGCCGAGCAGGACTGGCAGCGACGATGACCCGGTCGTAACCACCTGATGGAACGACAATCCCATGCCGAGCACGATGATGGACCCCTGCAGAACAGATCGGCTGGCGAACCCGAGCCCGACGCGAGCCAAGGGCTGGCGAAAGTGCGCAATCGCGATGCCGCCGAGAATGGCAAAGACCGGTGCTCCAACAACTGGCGCAAGATGGCCCAGCAAGGTCGCGACTCCACCGAGTGCCAGGGCCAAACCGAAGCCAGGTAGGCGTACTGATATGCGGCCTCGAAACGAACGATCAGAATCGGGCTCCGGATTCCAACCCGTACCAGGAGCAACCCGCGTGATTGTCCCTGTGCCCACAAGATCCACTGTGCGCCGGTTCGCGTGGCTCCAGAAGACCGGTTCTCGCCTACTAGTTATAAGCTTGCCTTATGCCCCTTGCTGAGCCGGTGCCCGACATCCGCTCGCTCGATCTCCTCCAGAGCGTGGCAGAGCTCGGCTCGATCAGGCAGGCCGCGCTCGCGCACAACATCAGCCAACCGGCGGCGAGCATGCGACTGCGCTCGCTCGAACGCACGCTCAACCTCCAACTTCTTGATCGCTCCGGTGGCCGTGCGCGGCTGACCCCAACCGGGATGGCGGTCGTGCAGTGGAGCACCGAGGTGCTCGAAGCGATGCAGACCTTGCTTATCGGGACTGCGGCCGCGCGATCCGACGGGCAGATGAATCTGCGGATCGTCGCCAGCATGACGGTGGCTGAGTACCTCGTGCCAGCTTGGCTCAATCGGCTGCGAGCTTCCAACCCACGGATCGTCGTTTCGCTCCAGATGGGCAACTCGGAACATGTGGTCGAGGTGTTGAAGCGCCGGAGCGCAGACATCGGTTTCGTCGAGGGCAGTCGTGCACCATCTGGGCTCGGATCACGCGAACTGCAACCCGATGACCTCGTTGTCGTGGTGGCCCCGACTCATGAGTGGGCACGGCGGCGAACGCCGATCACCGCTTCCGAGCTTGCTGCGAGGCCGCTTGTCCTGCGGGAAGCCGGCTCGGGAACCCGTGAGGTTCTCGAGACGGCTCTGAGGGCTGTTGGACTCGAGCCCGTATCGATGGTCGAGCTGGCATCCACGACGGCCATCAAGGCAGCCGTCGCGTCCGGGACCGGGCCGGGAGTACTCAGCCGTCTTGCCACCCATGGTGACGTGCAAGATGGTCGGCTGGTGATCGTCGCGACCGAGGGCCTTTCGCTAGAGCGCTCAATCAGGGTCGTGTGGGCGGCAGATCGGCCACTTTCGTCTGCCGCGACGCGCTTTCTCCGCCTGGTCGGTGAAACTTCCTCTTAAGTGATACGGAATGCCTGATCTCACAGGCCGGGCTGCGAACGGGCAAACTGCACACGTCCGAATCACACGGCGTGGCCGGCAAGTCGATCTCCCTCGGTGGCCGGCCCAACACCAGCGCCAGACCGCCTACGGCAATCAGGGTGAAGGTGGGAACTGCGAAGGGTGCGACCCGTGTTCCGAACCACAGCTCGAACATTGGAACGTCGTCTCCAGCTCGACGCTGAAGGACTCCCAACGGACAGCCCTTGGCGAGGAGCAATGCGGTTCCTTCTCCGATGAGAACGACAACGGCCAGCCTCAACCAGGGATCCCGACGTCGACCGATCGCGCAGAACCACACATAGCACAGACAAGCCAGTTCGCCTACGCCGATTGTGCTGTGCGCCGCTCGGAACATTCTGGTTTTGCGGCCCAGTGTCGATCCGCTGACCATAAGTCGAGATCGTCACACAAGACCGGAGAGCCTGCAAAGCAAGAACGTGACCGGGCGACTCAAAGTCGTGGGACCCGAGTTCATCGATGCCCCGGAGCATCAGTGCGCTAGCGCCACACGCGCCTCGCGAGCACCGTAGTAGACGAGGACGTAACCAGCAGCCGGATCGGCCCACCACCAACCGAGTGCAGCGTTGAACACGAGACCGAGCAGCACCGCGCTCGCCAGAATGCCATCGACAAACGTGACTCGACCCTCGATGCGCAGCACAGCGTTCTCCAGAGCTGCGCCGGTCCTCGCCTTCCCCCTCGATAGGAGGAACATCGCCCCAGCCGTGACCGCCGTCCAGACGATGCCGAGCGCGCTGTGTCGGGGGTGAAATCCGGCGACCAACACCACGGTGCTCTGTACGGCGAGGTACAGGGCGAGCGCGACGAACGCTCCGCCGATGAGCCGCATGGCTCGCAGCTGCCGCTTCTCCGCAACGTCGGCCAGCTCCCAGAGCACGACCGTTGACGCGCCGATCTCGATCAGGCTGTCGAGTCCGAAGCCTGCCAACGCAACTGATCGCGCGGACACCGCTGCGATCGCCAGGACGACGATGCCTACGACGTTCCATCCGAGCGTTACCAGTTCCAGTAGTCGACCCCGGGCCAGCAACTGCTGGCGGTCGACAGCGGCCATGTCGCCATCGTGCCATATGCCGAGGCGTCGATCACCCGCCAGCGGGCCGATCGCTGGGTGCGTGGCTGATAAGAGCGAATTGAGCTACAAACAGTCTTCTGGGAGGCGAACCAGGGCGGCGATGCCCGTCAGGTGTCGCGACGTACGAGCAACACCCCACCCGCGAGCAGGGCCGCGACGGCGTACCCGCAGAGCAAGGCGAACCCAGTCCAAGGGCCGAACGGGTCAGTGCCGTGATAGTGGGCGGTCAGCATGACGGCGCCGATGTTCGCCGGCAAGAACCGACCGACGTCGTCGGCGAACGAAGATGGCAGCGCGGCGACGATGATCGGCAGGATCAACAACATGCCGACGAATGTGCTGATAGCTGCCGCGGTGTGGCGGATGATCGTCGCCAGTCCGAGCGCCAACAGCCCAAGTGCGAAAAGGTAGAGGCCGCCGCTCATCACCGCACGCACGACGCTCGGATCGGACAACGAAGCCGTCGGTGTCTTACCGGAGAGAAGGCTCTGGCCCAAGAAGAAAGCAGCAAAGGAGACCGCCTCACCGACAGCTAGTGCGACAACGCCAAACACGGCGATCTTCGCTACGAGCACGAGTGGACGGCGTGGCGCCGCTGAAAACGTGGCCCGAATGGTCCCTGTGCTGTACTCCGCGCTGACGACGAGAACCCCGAGGACACCGATCGCGAGCTGCGCAAAGAGAAGCCCGGCGAGACTCGAACGGGTCGGATCAAAGTTCACCTGCTCGGCGAGAGTGCGGCTCGACCAGCGCGCAGCCTGCGCGGAGGTCACGATCGCACTCAGTCCGACGCCCACGAACGCAGTGACGAGCAACGTCCAGACCGTCGAGCGCACTGACTTGAGCTTCGTCCATTCGGAGGCGAGTACCCCGCCGAATCCGTAGCGTCCAGGCGGGATCGGACCCAATGGACTCTCTACTCCGATCATCTCCACGGAACTCACGCTCAGGCCCCTTTCGTACTGCCGCCGGCTACCGGTCGGTCACCCCGGTACTCGAGGTGGCCCTCAGTGGACTCGATGAACGCCTCCTCTAAGGAAGCGGACTGCGGCGCTAGTTCGGACAACACGATCGACTCGTGCAAGGTGAGTTCACCGATGTTCTCCGCGCCCATCCCCCTCACCGAGATCGAGCCGTCGTCCTCGTCTGCGACCGAGGCACCCGCTGCTTGCAACGCGGGGCGCAGCCGGTCGAGTTGCGGTGAACGTACGCGGACGTAGCATTGCGAGCTTCTGGACGTGAACTCATCAATGGGCATCTCGGCGATGAGTCGTCCTTTACCGATGACGACGACCTGATCAGCAGTGAGTGCCATCTCGCTCATGAGGTGGCTGGAGACGAAGACAGTCCGCCCTTCGGACGCGAGACGTCGCAGGAGGTTGCGTACCCAACGAATCCCGTCAGTATCGAGGCCGTTGATCGGCTCGTCGAACAACAGCACGCCAGGGTCACCGAGCAGCGCCTCCGCGATGCCGAGACGTTGGCCCATGCCGAGAGAGAAGTTGCCCACCAGCTGCAGGGCCACCGCCGACAGCCCGACCAGATCGAGCATCTCCTCGACACGGCTCTTTGGAATGTGATTCGTCTGGGCAAGCATCCGCAGGTGGGAATAGGCGCTACGACCGGGATGTATCGCCTTGGCCTCGAGGAGGGCACCAACCTCGCGAAGGGGCCAACCCAGATCGTGGTAGTGCCGTCCGTTCACGGTCACTGAGCCTGAGCTCGGGGCGTCGAGACCCATGATCAGGCGCATTGTCGTCGACTTTCCTGCTCCGTTCGGACCGAGGAACCCAGTCACATGACCGGGTTTCACCTCGAAACTCAGATCGTCGACGGCGAGCTTGTCGCCGTAGCGCTTCGTGAGGCCCCGAGCCTCGATCGTGCTTAGCGTATTTCCGGCACGGCTCTGGCGGACCGCGGTCGCAACGGTGCCGACGCCTTGAGCCTGCAGATCGTTGTTCGACGACATCGTGAGGTTGGGTACGCCTGCATCCGGTCGGTCACCAGGTGGTACCGGATTACCTCTCGTCATCAAAGCCAGGCGGCGCCGAGCCGTTCGCGCAGGGCGGGATGGCCGACGCTGCCGCACGAGGACGAAGGCGACCACGATCGCGGCGACGATGAGAACGAGAATGACGATCCTGAGTCCGTGGTGACCCTTGACACCAAGCCTCAGGATCGCGCCCAGCAAGATCTGATGTGACATGGCGTCCTCCTGGTCTTGGGGCTCGCCCGCTACGCGGCTCTGCGTCGCCATTTAGATCGCAAACCACATCTGAATAGCGATTACTATCAGAGTAGCGTGAAGGATGTGAACGAGGAACGCGGCCTACCGAGAAGGTTGACCCGCGTGGAGGCCAGGGCGAGGACTCGCGAGCAGCTTTTGGACGCGGCAGCGTTCGTCTTCGCCCGGAAGGGTTTTGCTGGGGCGTCGGTCGAGGAGATCGCCGAGTCGGCCGGCTATTCGACGGGGGCCCTCTACTCCAACTTCGACAGCAAAGAGCAGCTGTTCTTGGAGCTGCTATCGGCCCGGCGGTCGCGAGGTATTGCTAGGCGAACGACCGCTATCGCCGAGATCCTCAACGAGGAGATCGCAGACGACGCGGATCCCCTCGATGCTCTCACTCGAATGTTCGTGAGGATTGCCGACAGCGACAGCGAGCTTGCTCCGTTACAGGCGGAGTTCTGGCTCTACGCGGTGCGCAACCCCGAGGCGATGGGAGTGATGGCCGAGAAGCTGGAAGAACAGCTAGTCGCGCTCGAGCGCCTCGTGGCTCCGCTGATGGAGCGCTTCGGAGCTGGTCCGACAATCCCTCCGAGAGCGGTGACCTCGGCCCTGCTTGGTCTCTTCCAGGGCCTCGTACGTCAGCGTCGTGTCGATCCGGCGAGCGTCCCCGACGACTTGTTCGCCCAGGCCGTTCGGTGGCTGCTTGCCGGCGTGCGGTCCAACGCCTCCACCACCTCAGCTCCGCCGGCAAACCGTGGGCGCCGGGCTCGGGGTCAGAACGAGGCTCGATGACAGTCCGGCCGGTCAAGCCACTGACCGGTTCGCGCCCAACTTGGGTGCAGGCATCCGGTAACAAGGAGATGGCGCGTCGGTGACATCTCGTCGC
>PLKG01000105.1 GCA_003140595.1 Acidimicrobiaceae bacterium
TCGGGAACAGCTCACGACCCCGTCACTGACGCCGATACGCGGCACCACGAGCGGGCGTGCTTGGACATGTCGGAAGATTGTCCAACTAGGGGAGTCTGTCCGCCGGAACCACCCGCGAGCTCTCATCCTGAGTTTCACTTCGTTGTACCGGCGACCGCGAGGTGTCAGCCGCCGCCGGACCTCGAGATTTCGCAGATCGCGCGCGGCGACCGTTGCAGAGCCTGTCGATGGTTGGTGCACGACAGACTCAGCGCCTAATGGCCACGCACGCGGGTGCTCGGACCGAGCATCGCTCCAATGGCGCTCGCCTGAGTGCCGCGTGCTGACCTACGAAGCTACGGACTCTGGCATGGTGTGGTCGACGACTATTCGATCGCGACCCTCGCGCTTAGCCGTATACAGGGCGGCATCGGCTCGGACCAATACAGCGGGAAGATCCTCTTGATCTCCGGCATCGACGACCCCGAAGCTGGCGGTGTAGCGGGGTAACCCGGCCACGGTGATTGCCGTTTCGAGTCTGGCACGTAGCAACTCCAGAGTCATCTGCGCGTTGGATGCGCTGCAGTCCGGGAGGGCGACGGTGAACTCCTCGCCTCCGTGACGCCCGACGACGTCTTGGGCTCGGAGCGAGTTTTGCAACGTCTGGGCGAACAGGATCAGGGCGCGATCACCGACGGCGTGACCGTAGGTGTCGTTCAAGACCTTGAAGTGATCGAGATCAGCCATGACCACCGACACAGGGGTTCCCGTGTCAAGTAGTTCGGTAACTCTCTGCTCGAAAGAGCGTCGGTTCAACAAGCCCGTGAGACTGTCGGTGGTGGCCTGGAGCTGGGTATCGGACATGGTTCTCAGAATGCCGATCCGAGCCCCTGCCAGCTTGGCCAGAGTCCCCAAGTCAGCTAGCTGCGTTTCAGGGAAGGGGGCGACGGTTGTGCGTGTGGCATGGATCACCCCGACGGTCCGACCCATGATTGACACGGGACCGCACAAGGCCTGGGTCGGGCAGTCGGCCCGGCCTCGCAGCTTGGGACAGGCATCCAGTGCCTCAATGTCGCTGAAGTACTGCACCTGGGCCCGGCGGGCGGCGGGACATTGGTCGGGCGAGTCGACCGAACACCCGGACATGTCCCCCGTCGGTGACGCCGCGGCCATGCGGTACAGGTGGGCATGGCTGTTGTCGGCTAGGAGGAGCTCTACGGCCGACCCCGGTACGGTCAAGGCGAACGACCTCTCGATCACAGTCAAGACCTCGGCTTCGTCGTCGGCCATCTCTAGCGCGTTGGCCAATCGACTCTCGAATCGCTGACCTCGGGCGCGTTCTTCGATGTGATCAAGGGCGATATTCAGCGCCGTGCCCATCTGGCCGACCTCGTCAGCGGAGTCAACCTCGATACGTTTGGTCAAGTCGCCGGCTGCCACTTGTTCGAGGACTTTCACCGTTCGCCGCAACCGAGAGGTGATACCGCGAGTGACGACCGTCCCGACACCGCCAGCGAGCACGAGCGCGGCGAGCGCGAGCGCCAGGACCAGTAGCCGATCGCGCTTGCCCTGTGCCGCTGATGCGGCCAGAACAGATGTGCTCTGCGCCGCGCTGAGTTGTTCGAGTTGCCCTATCGGTCCGATCACCTTGCCGTAGTTGAGGTCCGCCACTTCCGCGTTAGCGGCGGCAATCGAATTCTTCGTCCCAGCATTGAACCCGGCGTTGATCGTGTTGCTCTGCGCGATGTAGGCCTCGACGGCCTTCGTGGCCTCAGTCAGCTCTGATCTCTTTGTAGCTCCGAGGTTCATTGCCTCCAGGGTCACGGCGTCGGCCTGGGCCGCGCTGGTCGCCTGGGCGAAACTACGCAGGTCGGCCGACGGGTCGGTGCGGGAGGTGATGTCGTACGCGATCGAGTTCTCGGCGACCGCTACGTCAGCCGCGTCCACTTGGTATTGCTTGACATTCCGGTTAAGTACTATGGCTGATCGCTCTGACGACATGACGTTGATCTGCTGTGACGCGAGGGTCCATGAAAGGCCGCAAGTCACCGCGAGCAACGCGGCCATGCTGCCGATACCTGCCGTTATCTTGCTGCCAATTCTCACATTGATCTTTTGCTCCGGTGACGCTGTCCTGCGTCATCGAGAACCCTCCTAAACGTTTATCGGCACTTCTGGTACTTACTGAAGGTCGGCAAGCTGGGGACCCGGCAGTAGGTCAAGCGATGGTCAGGTATGGCGTTGCACACTACGGGACACGCGACCGGTGGAACTGATGAGGCAGGGCGCAGCGCCCGTATCCGATGCTCGGGGCGCGTCACCAACGCCGGCCCGGTTCGGTTCCGCCTGCACAGCAACGCTTGTGACGACAATGAACACAACGAGGACCACCCGATGGCCCACCCACGAGAGCCAGGCATTGAAGTCTGGATGAAGCCCGACTACCCAGCGACAGTTCTCTTCGGATCGAGCAGTGACCTCAAGAGACCTTCCACATTGTCGAAGCTGGCTTCGATGCCATCGAACTTGGTCATGTGGTCACGGCCAGCCTTGTCGCGGAACGCCAGCTTCCAGGTCAGCTTGGTCACTCCGTCAGTCTCGTCCAGATCGACGGACTCTACGGCCTCCGCATCCGGCCAGCCTTCGAACAGCCACGTCTCGACGGTTCGGGTCGGCGGCTCGACCTCCAAGTAGGTTCCACGGAACGAGCACTCGGTTCCGTCGTCGGTTACGAAGACGAAGTGGTAGTTCCCCCCAACACGCAGGTCGATCGAGCACACCGTCACCTCCTCCCCAAATGGAGCGAAGTGTTTGCGGACATGCTCCAACTTCGTCAATACGTCAAAGACGAGTTCGATTGGAGCGTCGAACTCACGAGTGACGACAATCTCGAGATCATTCGGGAATTCGACGATTGCCGAGCCATGCCGATCAGGTGTCACAGCCGTTCTCCTTGTTGTTGTAGCTCTTTGAGGTAGTCATCCAATCGATCCAGTCGGTCATTCCACGCCTGCTCGTACTTGGCCAACCACTCGCGCATCGGCCGAAGGCGCGCTGGTTCCAGGCGGTATAGCCGACGACGCCCCTCCGCTCGGCACCTGACGAGTCCCACTTCACTGAGGACCCTCAGGTGCTTTGAGACCTGAGGCTGGGACATCGAGAGGCCGTTCACGATTTCCCCAACCGCCTTTTCGCCTGTGATCAGAGCGTCTAGGACTTCGCGACGGTGCGCCTCGGCAATTGCGTTGAAGACATCCGACGTCGTGGAGGAGCGGGCCACCAATATATTCTGTTATCGACATGTGTCAAGCTTTTGGGATGAGAGAAGCCACTGGTTGCCCATGGCCACGCTCCAAGAGTTGAGATATCCACTACGGGATCTAGCAGAGAGGCGAAGGAACCTCTTGCGGACCGCGCGCCTGCGTTCGAGTCCTGCCGGCGTCCAGGAACTACTCGCCAGCCTGGTCCACGTGCCCGCCTCAAGTGCCCCAGAATGACGTGGTCTCCGCTGGTCCTGGGTGACCCCGATCGCCGGCTCGGGGGCGCGCCACAACGACGCTGCGAGCGAGGCGCAACTCGACGGTCTCGCCCGCCGCTCTCATGGTCGCGGCGACGACCTCTGCCACCGCTTCGGTCGACCCGTTCCTGGTTGCAAACGCTACGAGGTCGCTCGTTGCTTCCCTCCCGTGCGAACGGGCGCAGTCTGCGCTGAGCTGAAAGAACTGGGCGGTGACTTGAGTCCGTGGTCTGGGCTGAGATAGATGACCTCGCGCGCCGTGTGCAGGACGAACGTCGCGGCGACGGCGGCTGTGGCGACATGACCCATTACCTGCGCTCGCGAGATGGCCACTCCTCGTTGAGCCCTCGTCGCGCCCCGCTCGACGGCCATGCGGTCACCTGTTCCCTCCAGAGACCGGCTGTCAGCGAATGGCACCCACAGCCATGCCCAGAGACCCGCGACGGTGGCCACCCCAGACGTGGCCAGCTCGACGAAAAGGAAGAGCCTGGGGATCCGTCGCAGCTTGGCCGGCACACCGGCGGCGACAACTGTGATGTCCCGAACGAGGAGCACGCTGCAGCCAGCCTCGACCACCAGGCCGCCAAGGCGGCCCAGGCGTCGTAGGAGAAAGATGACTAGTGGTAGCCCGCCCACGCTGAAAGTCAACAACAGTGTGCCCAGCCAACCCTGGCCTGGCAGCTGCACCAAGTCGCTGTCCCCTGTCACTCGCTCGGTCATGCCGGTCCCTCGTTCTCTCAGCCTCGACACCGGTTACTCCTTTGCCACCAGCGAGAAAACATCTACTGATCGGGCATCGTTCCTCGAAGTCTTGCAGACACGAGGGTCACGTTGAGGATTGGGCAAGCGCGCGCCGACAGCGATATCAGGTGGTTCTCGGACCGGCGCCGCTGAGACGTCATTGCCCACCACGACGGCGACCTGCGGGTGAACTCAAAGGACATCACCGGCCACGGCCGCCGGAGCCTTCTCGAAGGCCGAGCCGCAGCCCATTCAATTGCCACGTTCGTAGGTGCCCTTCACGCTCAGGCCCTATTAGTTCGCTTGACGGCACCGGCGTCTAGGGATCCGGTGCTTGTCGAGTGTTGGAGACCCGACCTCCAGGCGACGGCGATCACCAGATGCGCGTTTTGCCTTTCACTCGGACTGAGATCGCCGTGCGCATTACCGTTTCGCTATGTGGCGGGCCGAGCCCGCGGCCAGCTCGCGGGAGGCCAACGCAGATCAGGGTCGTCCGCGCCAGCGACTGCTCGCTCTGTTGAATGCGTACTCGGGAGGATAGTGGGGGCTAGGCACTCGTCTGTATTTCCCCGCCCGTCGGCTCTGCTGCGCGGGCTGCGATTAGCCGACCGACCGTTGCCGTCCGTTAGGAGTCGCTCCAGTCGGAGGCGAGCAAGCCGAGCACTGCTTCATCGGTGAACTGCCCGTTGGCCCATGCTGCTCCACGCAAGACGCCGTCCCGCTCGAATCCGAGGCGGGCGGCCGCGGCGAGCATGGGCGCGTTGTCCACCAGCGTCTCCACCTGCAGCCGGTGTAGGCCGCGAACCACAAATCCGTACCGGCACAGCAGGTGTAGGACCTCGACGCTAAGTCTTTGGCCTCGAAACTGTGGCAGGAGCGAGATCCCGACGTGCGCCGAGCGGTTGTGCAGGTCGATGCCCCACAGAAGCGTTTCTCCGGCGAGGTACTCGTGGTCCTCGAGTGCGACGACGGAGAAGCACGCTGAGTCGTCAGCCGGCTCGCGCACGGCGTAGGGCGACGACGCCAGACCGGGCGGTCTGGGGACCCAGGGGCGGGTGTCGGCGCGTGAACGCGTCGCCACGTCGTCGTACAGCTCGGCTTCGAGGATCGCCACGTCCGCGTCGATCCGACCACGTAGTCCCACCTTCGCGCCACGGAGCATCTCTAGTGTGTAGCCGAGGGCGTCCCACCTCACAAGCGGGTTGTTGTGTCTCCGCACCGTGCGGATGGGGCTCCGCATCGCATCTTGACCGCTTACGCCTCCTGGTCGTCTCGGCCGAGCTGCTCGAGACATGCCTCGCAACGTTCTGGAATGTCGGGTGGACTGATTCCTGCGGTGATGGAGTTCATGGTTCCCCGCTGCTGAAGCCAAGAACTCATCGACGTCTGTCAGACCGTGAGCGGGCTCATCGACGGAACCAGCTACACCTTTACGGCGTTGGCCACCAACGCCGCGGGCTCGAGCGCCCGGCATCGCCTCGAAGTGCAGACAGGGGTGGCCAGAGCGGCGCGAGGAGAGTCGAGAAGGCGATAGCTATGGGGCCGGTCGGACTCGCCGGGAGTCGCGCCGGCGGAACGGCTCGCTGGCCGTACCGGAAACCAGCGCGCCGTATGCGTACGGCTTTCGGTACGCGTCTCCCCACACCTCGTTCTTCCGGTACTGCCGCAGAAGATCGAGATCGACGTCCGCAAACACGACTCCGGGCTCAGGCCCTGCCTCGATGATCTTGTGGTCGCGGTCGGTGTCGTCGGAGAGATACGCAACTCCATCGAACGCACATGAGTGGCCGTTGCAGTGCGGCGCCGGGTAGTTCGTCATCGCGACCGCGACCATGTTCTCGAATGCTCTGGTCCGGAACTGGCCGATGCGGTCCTCGTTGAGCTCACATGCGTTCGGCGTGAGGATCACCTCGGCGCCGTCGAGCATCAGAGCGCGAGCCGACTCGGGGAACTCCCAGTCGTAGCAGATCATCATCCCGATGCGGACCTGCCCTTTGGCGGTGCTGAGGCTTGCGACGTGGAAGGCGTCGCCTGGCGTGAGCGCAGCTTCCATGGAGAAGTCACAGGTATGGACCTTCGCATAGGTGGCTACGAAGGCGCCGGTTCGATCGATGAGCGTGGCGGCATTGCGCGGGCCAGCGCGCCAGCGTTGCAAGTATGTGATCACGACGCCCATGTCGAGCTCGACGGCGATCGTGCGAAAGCGCTCCAGCCAGTCGTCTCCTATGTCGACCGCCTTGCTCGTCCACGCCTCGCGGCCGGCGTCGTCGTCGGGGCACGGTGCATAGCCGATCTGCCACATCTCGGGGAAGAGCGCGATGTCGGCGCCTCCCTCGGAGGCGACACGGCAAGCCGCGAGGCCACGTTCGAGATTCTCCCCGGGGTCGCCTGCAGCCGCGGCAATCTGGAGCAGAGCTACGCGCAACCTCGACATGGACCCAGTATCGACCATCTGGGCTGGGAATGGCATCAGGACGAGGCCGCGCCTGTTAGCCATGCGGCAGGCGAAACGGTCTCGACATGCGGCACTACCTGCCGCCTGGGACTTCCATCGAACGCTCGAGGAGCTCGGCGACATCGAGGACCGTGGCGTTCTCCACCCTGCTGCGTGCCCTGACGGCGTCGTCCAACATGATCAAGCAGAAGGGGCACGCCGTCGACACCACATCCGCGCCCGTGGCGAGCACCTCGTTGGTGCGTTCCACGTTGATCCGCGCACCCTGGGGTTCTTCGAGCCACATCCTGGCGCCCCCGGCTCCGCAGCAGAAGCTGCGTTCGCGACACCGTTCCATCTCGATCGTGCTGGCGCCGGGCATCGAAGAGATGACCGCTCGCGGAGGGTCGTAGATCTGGCTGTGACGGCCGAGATAGCAGGGGTCGTGATACGCGACCTTCGCGTCGAGGCGGCGCGGGCGTAGTCTCCCCTCGGTCACGAGCCTTTCGAGCAACTGGGTGTGGTGGATGACCTCGAAGTTGCCTCCGAGCGACGGGTACTCCTTGGAGAGCGAGTTGAAACAGTGCGGGCACGAGGCGACGACCTTGCGCACGCCGGCGGCCGTCAGCGTCTCGATGTTCCGGCGGGCCTGTGCCTGGAACAGGTATTCGTTGCCGAGCCGGCGGACCGGGTCGCCTGTGCACGACTCGGCGGGGCCGAGCACAGCGAAGCTCACCCCTGCCCGGTGCATCAGGCGCGCGAGCGCCTGTGTTGTCCGGCGGGCCCGCTCGTCCAGTGCCCCGGCGCAGCCGACCCAGAAGAGGTACTCGATATTGTCGGGGATCGAGCGCGTCACTATCGGGACCTCGAAGTCCAGCCCGGCGGTCCACTCGAGTCGCCTCGCGGCCCCGAGGCCCCACGGGTCCCCTCGGTTCTCCACGTTGCGCAGCATCGAGGCCGCCTCGGGCGGGAAACGGGCTTCGTTCATGACCGCGTAGCGGCGCATGTCGATGATCGCGTCGACATGCTCGATGTCGACGGGGCACTCCTCGACACACGCCCCGCACGTCGTGCAGGCCCAGAGGACGTCGTCCGCGATGACGTCCGGTACGAGCGCGCGGCTGGTTTCCCGGAACAATTCGTCACGCAGGTCCATCACGACAAGCTTGGGCGAGAGGGGCTTGCCGGTGTTCCAAGCCGGGCACTGGCTCTGGCAGCGGCCACATTCGGTGCAGGACACGAAGTCGAGCAGCTGCTTCCAGGTGAAATGGCCGATCCTGCCGGCGCCGAAGATCGCGTCCTCGTCCATCGTCTCGAGATCGATCGCGGGGGTCTTGTCGAGGGCACCGAGGCGTGAGGGCTGACGGGTGAAAGCCACGTTCAACGGTGCCATGAATATGTGAAGGTGCTTGGAGTACACGACCAGCACAAGGAACGACATGATCACGACCACGTTCAGGTCCACGAAGACCGTCTCGAGCATCCGGTTGGCCGGGACACCGAGCGGTCTCAGTGCGCGCCCGAGGCCGTGGGAGGCGAATGCCCACCAGCCGTAGGGGAAGTCGCCGATGTTGCTCTGGGTCGCGCGGTACAGCAGGAGAGTGATGACGACAAGGGCGATCATCCCGAGCGTGAGCCACGCGGTGGCCGTATGCGAGCCGTAGAAACGGGAGGCCCGATCCTTGCGCTTGGGGGAGGACCGAAGGCGGATCGCGCTGAACACGCATACCGCGACGAGCACCATACAGGCGAAGAAGTCCTCGACGAATCCGATGAAGGCCGCGTGGCCGATGCCAGGGATGGCGAAGTTCCGCTGGAACAGTCCCCCGTAGGCCTCGATGATCGTGAGGACCAGCACGCCGAAGCCCCAGAAGGTGAACGCGTGTGCCGCGCCGGGTAACGTCCATCTCAGCAGCCGGCGTTGCCCGACGACCTCCTGCAGTTCGATCCTCGCGCGATTCGCCCTCGGTTTCAGCCGGTCTGGCGCGGGCCTGCCCGAAGCGACCAGCCGGAAGATATGCGAGAGGCGCCAGCCCGCCACCGCCAGGGCGACCGCCGTGGCGGCCAGGCCGATCGGGTACCGCGTGAGCACGGGACCTTCCCCCGGTCAGGCCTTGAGGTCGCGGAAGTTCTCGAAGTAGCGGCTCGGGGTCGGCCCACGTTGATGCTGGTACTTCGAGCCGAGCACGGCGGATCCGTACGGTATCGCCGCAGGTGTTGTCATCTTGAGGAAACTGATTTGGCCGATCTTCATGCCGGGGTACAAGGTGATCGGAAGGTTCGCCACGTTGGACAGCTCGAGGGTCAGGTGACCGTCCCACCCGGCGTCCACGAAACCGGCAGTCGAGTGGATCAGGAGCCCCAGCCTCCCGAGGCTGGACTTGCCCTCGAGGCGGCCGACGAGATCGTTCGGTAGGCGGACCCGTTCAACCGTCGAGCCGAGCACGAACTCGCCCGGATGCAGCATGAGGACGTCATCCTCGGAGATCGCGACCAACTCGGTCAGCTCTTCCTGGTCCTCCTTGACGTCGATCGCCCTCAGGTTGTGGTTACGGAATACGCGGAAATAACGGTCGACGTGGAGGTCGACCGACGAGGGCTGGATACAGCCATCGCCGAGCGGGTCGATGCCGATCCGCCCGCTTGCGAGCTCTTCACGGATCGTCTGGTCAGAGAGGATCATGGCCTTGAGCAGGTTAGTCGCCCGGACGACGGAAATCCCCAGTGCCAACCTTGCCACGTGCGTGGTAGGGTTGAAGAGTGGCACCCGATGGGCTGACGATTCATGAGGCGGCGGAGACGACAGGCTGGTCGTCGCGGATGCTGCGCTACATCGAGGAAGCGGGGTTGGTGGAGCCGCGCCGCTCGCCTTCGGGTTACCGTCTCTACGGCCCGGCCGAACTGCAGCGCCTCCGCACGCTGAAGGAGCTTCTCGGAGTCTTTTCCATCGAGCTGAGCGACGTAGGTTTCGCGCTGCGCCTACGCGACGACGGGCCGCTCCGCGACGGGTTGGAAGCGTGGTTCAGCTCCAAGGCCGTACGGCCTGCGGAAGTGGACCCGGCGCAATGGTTGGCTTTCGAGCAACAGAAGCACACACAGTTGTTGGCCGCTGACGCGGCCGGCTGGAACAGAGAGCCGGTCGCCACGGCGGTCGGCCGGAGCAAGGAGATCGCATGAGCTTCGAGTTCAAAGTGGCCGACCTCTCCCTGGCCGTATTAGGCCGCAAGGAGATCGAGCTTGCCGAGCACGAGATGCCCGGTCTGATGGCGATCCGGCGCGAGCAGGCCGAGGCTCAGCCGCTCCGTGGTGCCCGAATTTCGGGCTCTTTGCACATGACCGTGCAAACCGCCGTCCTCATCGAATCGCTCGTCGCCCTCGGCGCCGAGGTGCGCTGGGCGTCCTGCAACATCTTCTCCACCCAGGATCACGCGGCGGCAGCGGTGGTCGTAGGTCCCAACGGATCGCCGGCCGAGCCTCGTGGAGTGCCGGTGTTCGCCTGGAAGGGTGAGACACTCGAGGAGTACTGGCACTGCACCGAGCAGATGTTGCGGTGGCCCGACGGATCCGGCCCGAACATGATTCTCGACGACGGCGGGGATGCGACGCTGCTCGTTCACAAAGGGGTCGAGTTCGAGAAGGCAGGCGCGGTGCCCGACCCCTCAAGCTCGGAGAACGAGGAATTCGCTGTCATTCTGGCTCTGCTGCAGCTCTCGCTGGCGGAGAACCCGCGGTACTGGACCGAGATGGCAAACGACATCAGGGGCGTGACCGAGGAAACCACGACCGGCGTGCACCGGCTCTACCAGATGCAGGAGATCGGCGAGCTCTTGTTCCCGGCGATCAATGTGAACGACTCGGTGACCAAGTCGAAATTCGACAACAAGTACGGCTGCAGGCACTCGCTGATCGACGGCATCAACCGTGCGACCGACGTGCTCATTGGGGGCAAGGTCGCGCTCGTCTGCGGCTACGGGGACGTCGGCAAGGGCTGCGCCGAGTCGCTGAGCGGCCAGGGTGCCCGCGTCGTCGTGGCCGAGATCGACCCAATCTGCGCTCTCCAGGCGGCGATGGACGGCCATCAGGTCGCGGTTGTCGACGACGTAGTCGAGACCGCGGATATCTTCGTGAGCGCCACCGGGAACAAAGGTGTCATCACCGCTGAGCACATGGGCCGGATGAAGCATCAGGCGATCGTCGGCAACATCGGCCACTTCGACAACGAGATCGACATGG
>PLKG01000164.1 GCA_003140595.1 Acidimicrobiaceae bacterium
AGATCCGGAGGAGGTCACGACCCCGCGCACCGACCCGAGGCTATCGGCAACCAGGTGGTCTACCCCGCCGACAGGTTCACCTGCTCGGGCAGGTCCCGCCCCCGACGAAGGTGTAGGGCCTGGCGAGACCGTGAGCAGGCTCGGGACAGACGTCGTGTTCCAGGAGATGAGTTGCGTTTGTGTCGATTGAGATACACTGGTTTGGTGTCCGAGGTTGCTTCCTTTGAGCTTCCCCAAGCCCAGCGCAAGAGAATCGCGGCTCTAGTCAACGGTCCCGACGGCGGTGGCCCCCTAGCCGTGCGAACCGATCAGGGCGAGGTCGAGCTGCCACCGACGGCGCGAGCGGCCGTTCGTCGCCTGCTGGCTGATCTCGCTGCGGGCACAGCGGTGCACCTTCTCACCGACGACACCGAGCTGACGACCCAGGATGCCGCTGACATTCTCGGAATCTCTAGGACCTACGTCGTTCGCCTGGTGGACAACGGAAAGCTTCCGGCTCACCTAGTCGGAACCCACCGACGACTGCGAGCGGTCGACATCTTGGCCTACAAGACTCGTCGCGATGCTCGGCTCGCTGGAGCCGACGCCGTCGCAGAGGCTGACATCGCGGCCGGCGTTCCATACCGCTGATTCACCCCCAGTCGACTTTCGATGCTGGTCGTGCTCGACGCGTGCGTGCTGTATTCACCGTCTCTCCGTGACCTGTTGCTGACACTCGCCGCCCTTGATGCTTTCGATGTGTGCTGGAGCGAACCAATCCTCGAGGAGTTGAGCCACAACGTCGTCGCCGACAACCCACAGCTGGACCCGATTCAGCGACGGCGACACAGCAGGCGGTCAACTCCTCGTCGCTGAGGTCGAGGAGAACAGAGCGGCGTGGAACTCCTGCACCGCAGTGACGGCATCGGCCCGAAGCGTCGCTTCGTCAATGTCCTCGTGATCAGTCGACATCTGGCTTGCGTAGGCGTCAGGGCCTTGCGCGTCAGGCAGCTCGAAATTCGCGAGAAGATCNNAGCACGAAGGCGATGTCGTACCAGTCTTTCGGCGCGCGTCTTTCGCGGGCCGCGCTCGCCTTGGCAAGAAGAAAACCGGAAAGTTCTGCGACTCGCAGCTGGACCACGTACAGGACTCCTCCGACCTTCGCCTGCAATTCTCGAGATGCCCAGTCTCTGGTGGCGAACCCGGTGCCTCGGAGGTTGACCGCCCCAAGGGACTCGCAATCATCGAATTCGATGGTTGCTCCAGCCGGCGCGCCGTCGAGGTCCGATAGGAACTCGAATTTCACGACTGCACGAGTGCCGCCGTCGTCCCAGAGCCAGCGCCAAGCCCGATGAGTGTCGACCTCGAACTCTGCGTTCGCGAGCGCGTTCTCGAGCCGCTTCGCGTTGGTCAAGCCGGCGACAATCTCGAGGTCGACCTGTACGTCGATGTCGGTCGTTCCAGCGTGAACGGCGCTGCTCTGCGAGCAGAGAAGTTCAGGAACGAGTCCTCCGAGAAGTACGAATTCCGGCGTCTGCCCGTAGTGGTGAACTACGCGTACGAGCGCCGCCTCGGCCGCAGCACGAGCCACTCTGGTGCGGTTCGATTCTTCAGGCATGGGTGAGTTCGACCTCTTTGAGGTGTTCGGCAATCTCTTCGCCGCGCACGCCAACATGAGCGACGTCCGCGTATACGCGCGGCCAGGGCGCTATCCAAAGACCATCTCGTTGCGTCGAGAGCTTGTGCGTCGCTTTCGTCGGGAATGGCCGCAAGACGAGGCGACCGCTCTCGATCGGTCTGACGTCAGCGGCAGCGGCAGCCCGGTCGAGCTCGGTGAGGCTCACGGCGTCGACGTAGACCTCACCGGAGGTCACGTTGGTGGCGAAGGGGGCGAGGATCGACGCCGCCATTGCGCCAGTGACCGCCCACTCGATCCCGTTCTTGTCCCAGCGCTCGCCGATCGCTTCAAGGGCGACGTACGGGTGGTTCCAGGAAACACCGCAGCTGAGCGACAGTGGTTTGCGCTTGTCGGCGGCCGCGTCCGCGTACTCCTCGAGGAGCCGGTCCAGGTTCACAACAATTCTGGCGGACCGTGGTCCTCGGCGGGCGGTCGACTCGAGATGACCACGGTCCTCGAGAAACCGCAGTGCGCGCGTTGTTGCCTCGACCGAATAGCCCGTGTGCTCACGAATGCTTGACACGGTCACTGTCTGATCAGGGTGAGTGAGGAGTGCCTCGGCGGCGCCCAGGACCGCCACCGTCCACTGCGGAGCAGGTCGAGAACGCGGGCCGTCGAGCCCGGGGCGCGAGACATCGATCAGCGCACCGTCTCTTACGAAATGAAGTTCAGCACCTCCGGTCTCGTCGACCCAACCGAGGCCCGCATTCAACGCCTCCTCGCGCGCGCCTCGTGAGATCTCGGTACCGATGATGATTTCGGGTCTCGGTCGCGTGGCGAGAACCTCGCGGACCTTGCGAAGGCCACAGCGCCCGACCCAGCGCGCGCGAAACTCGATCGAGACGATTCTGACGCCCACATCGAGGGAATCAACTGGTCCATGCTTAAGCGGGTACGCGCGTACTGGTGCAGGCGTCGCTGCCTGGAGCGCAGCAAGCAGGCGGCGACGCGTCGGTGCGTCGATCGTGTCGGTATACATCGCTAGTAAGTATACATTGGCGAATCACCAATGTATCTATAATTCCAAGGTCGCTAGAAGCTGGACCAGATCGGGCGGCTCTCGACGAGTCGTCCCAAGAGTCCTAGATCGCGAGACAAGTCTCTCCCCGGCGTGACCCGAACGTGACCTAACGGATCGTCACAAGGGGTCATGGGCGGTCGCAGGCGGTCCGCAAAAAGGCGGCGTGACCAGCAAGAAT
>PLKG01000048.1 GCA_003140595.1 Acidimicrobiaceae bacterium
GGACGCTGGACCCAAGGGCCGGCGGTACCTCGATCACTCGTGAACACGCGAAGGCCGGCGTAGCGCTCCGGGGTAGCGCCTTCGAGTTGGCTTGCTGGACCTGGGGCCGCCTACCGACCGAACGGCTCGAGATTTTCGGTAATCGACAGATCGCAGACCGCTTCAGGGAGGTTGTCCGCCTCTGATCAGTGCTATGCGCGAAACGAGCGGCCTTCCGGCCGCTCGCAGCTCGGGGGGGAGGACTCGAACCCCCAATTACAGGGCCAGAACCTGCCGTGTTGCCGATTACACCACCCCCGAATGGGCGGCGTAAGCGTAACAGGCGCGCACCCGCGGGAGATCAAGGCCAACTGCGGACTCCCGTCCAACGAACCAACCGTAGCGATGTCGGCCACAACGGTGTTTAGGCGCTCGGGTCCTCAGGCCTCGACGCGGCCAGTCTCTCGATCGCAGCGTCAAGGCGCTCCAGCGACCGGGCTCGCCCCAGCACTTCGAGCGACTCGAACAAAGGCAGGCCAACCCCTCGGCCAAGCACAGCCGCCCTGATCGGCGCCTGAACCTTGCCGAGCTTACGTCCATGCTTCTCTCCGAGATCGGAGATCTCACCCTTGAGCGCGGCCGCCTCGAAGGAGCCCTCTTCAAGCCGTTCGCGTGCCTCCGCGAGGATCGACCCCGCGTCGGGGTCCCGGAGGATCGCCTTCTCGAACGACTCGGTCTCGGTCTCGTAGTCGGCCACGAAGAGGAACTCGACAAGACTTGCCGCTTCTGACAAGGTGGCCGCCCGCTCTTGGACCAGCGGGGCGAGTCTCGCAAATTCTGCCGACGCGAAATCGGCCGCCACCTGCGACTGCGCATCCTCTGCCGCCCACTGGCAGCACCGCGCGATGAAGCTTTCGACCGGGAGCTCGCGCAGATAGACGCCGTTGAAGTGCAACAGCTTCGCTTCGTCAAAGAACGCTGGTGAATGATTGACGCTGCCCAGGTCGAACTCGGTGACTAGGTCTTCGAGGCTGAAATACTCACGCCCATCCCCGGGGCTCCAACCGAGCAGGGCGAGATAGTTGACCATCGCCTCAGGTAGGAAGCCCTGCGCTCGGTAGTCCTCGATGGCCACACGGTCGCGTCGCTTGGAGATCTTCTGCCGCTTGTCGTTGACGAGAACCGGCAGGTGGGCGTAGACGGGAAGCGGGAGCGCTGCAACACCAAGCGCCTCCCAGAGGAGCACGGCTTTCGGCGTCGTCGGCAGATGCTCCTCCGCCCGGATGACATGGCTGATCCGCATCTCCCGGTCGTCGACGACCCCGGCGAGAACGAACAGTGGATTGCCGTTCGATTTTGCAACTACGAAGTCGTCGATGGTCGAATTCGCAAAGCGAACCTCTCCACGGATCACGTCGGTAACGACGGTGACTCCCTCTCGGGGAACCTTGAACCGCAACGCGCGCCCGGGCTGGCGATCGAGGCCACGGTCTCGGCAAAAGCCGTCGTAGCCCGGCGTCGCGTTCGCCTTCGTCCTCTCCAGCACTATCTCGCGCGTGCAGTCACAGGCGTACAGATAACCGTTCGACCAGAGCTCCTCAAGGGCGGCCTGGTAGTGCTCCCCGCGCTGGGACTGGCGGTAAGGGCCCTCGTCCCAGTTGATCCCGAGCCATGTCAGAGCCGAAGCGATACCAGCCACCCACTCTTCCTTGTTGCGCTCAGCGTCGGTGTCTTCGATCCGGAGAACGAACACTCCGTTGTGGCGCTTCGCGAAACACCAGTTGTAAAGAGCCGTACGGGCGCCCCCGACATGGAAGTAACCGGTCGGCGACGGCGCGATCCGGACACGCACAGGCCGCCCTCCGACTGTGTCCCCGATCACTTCGCTGGCCATTCGAGCGAGGTTACCTCCGCCTGGGCGACTTGCGATCCAAGTCCCGAGCGAAGTGTCGGTACCTCCGACGCCAGAGGCCGAGGTCCTGGTGGGTTCAGGAGCCGAACGTGGTCGCGCGCCCAACATGCTGGCGGCGTCGCACGCACCCGTCCGCGTTTGCTAGACCGAGCGCATGCGATTGGGAATACCGACCGAGACCACGCCCGGCGAGCGTCGGGTTGCGCTCGTCCCCAGCGTGGTCCCAAGGATTACAGCCTTAGGTGCCGATATCGCGATGCAGGCGGGTGCCGGCACGTCCTCGCTGCTTGCCGACGAGGAGTACGCCGCCGCCGGCGTCGCTCTGGTGGACCGCCCGACTCTTTTCGCGACATCGGGCTTCATCTGCAAGGTGCAACCGTTGACGTTGGAAGAGGTGAGCCTTGTCAACGAAGGCTCCGGCGTCGTTAGCTACCTCCAGCCAACGGCAAACCTCGACCTCATCCGTGCCCTTGTGACTCGCAGGATCTCCGCGTTCAGCCTGGACCTGCTGCCTCGAATCACCCGGGCCCAGTCGATGGACGTACTCTCGTCCCAGGCGCTTGTCTCGGGCTATCGGGCGGTGCTGCTTGCTGCAGACAAGCTCCCGAAATTCTTTCCCCTCTACATGACAGCAGCCGGAACGGTACCGCCCGCCAAGGTGCTGGTGCTGGGCGCTGGCGTCGCCGGGCTCCAGGCGATCGCGACGGCCCGTCGCCTCGGTGCGAACGTCCGCGCATACGACGTCCGGGCGGCCGCGCGCACCGAGGTCAAAAGCCTGGGTGCCACTTTCGTCGAGCTTGATCTCGAGGCCCAGGAGGGCCAGGGCGGGTACGCGGGAGAACAGTCCGAGGACTTCCTGCGCCGCCAACGTGAGCTCATCGGCAAAGAAGTCGCCGGCGCCGACGTCGTCATAACGACTGCGGCGATCCCGGGACGCAAAGCGCCAGTGCTCGTCACCGGGGAGATGGTGCACCGAATGGCCCTCGGCAGCGTCATCGTCGACCTTGCCGCTGAAACCGGGGGCAACTGCGAGCTCAGCCGTCCAGGAGAGAACATCGACGAAGGGGGCGTCACGATCATCGGGGTAAAGAACCTCCCGAGCTCGATGCCCCTGCACGCGAGCTTCCTCTATTCGCGCAACATCGCCGAGTTCCTGACACTCGTCGTGAAAGCGGGAGAATTCGCTCCCGACTTCAATGACGAGATTGTCGCGAGCACCTGCGTCACTTACGGGGGCGAGGTTCGCCACGCCCCCACCCGCGATCTGATCGAAGGAGGGACGCAATGAACGGCGGGGACATCCTCTCGCTGATCACCGTGTTTGTGCTTGCGGCGTTCGTGGGCTTCGAGGTGATCGCCAAGGTCCCCAGCACGCTTCACACGCCATTGATGTCGGGCACGAACGCGATCCACGGCGTCGTACTCGTCGGGGCGATGCTCGTCCTCGGCACCGCGAGCAGCACCAGCCAGATGGTGCTCGGCTTTGTCGCAGTGGTCCTGGCCACCTTGAACGTCGTCGGCGGGTTCGTCGTGACCGACCGGATGCTCGAGATGTTCAAGGTCCGCAAGTCACCCGCGGCCCCCGCGGAGCCGGTCAGCACGATGGCGCCTAGCCCAGAAGGGGGCCAGAAGTGAGCCTCGGCACGGGCATCCGCCTCGCTGACCTGATTGCGGCGATCTGTTTCATCCTGGCACTGCGCGGCCTCACCGGACCGAAGACCGCGCGCTACGGGAACCTCCTCGGCGCCGGCGGCATGACGCTCGCAGTCGCGATCACTTTCGCAACCAACGGCCTGACCCACTTCCTGCTGATCGTCGGGGCAATGGCGATCGGGGCGGTTATCGCCGTCCCGGCAGCCCGCCTGGTCAAGATGACCGCTATGCCGCAGATGGTCGCGGCTTTCAACGGAGTCGGGGGCGGTGCGGCCGCTCTGATAGCCCTTGCAACCTTCCTCCGGGCTCCGGCCGGCTCGCTCGCCGTCTACCAAGTCGTCGAAGTCCTGTTGGGCGTGGTCATCGGTTGCGTCTCGTTCTCGGGCAGCTGCATCGCCTTCGCGAAGCTCCAAGAGCTGATCACCGGCAGGCCCATCACCTATTCCGGCCAGCAGGTCTGGAACGGAATCATCGCCATTGCGATCCTCGGGCTCGGAGTCACGGTCTGTGTCAGTTCCTTTAACTGGTTGGTTGCGATCGTTCTGGTGCTCGCTTTGGCCTTCGGCGTCGCGTTCGTCCTGCCGGTCGGCGGAGCGGACGTACCTGTTCTCATCTCTTTGCTGAACTCGTTCACCGGTCTCGCTGTCGCTGCCAGCGGCTTCGTGTTGCACTCGGTCGTGCTCGTCGTTGCCGGCACGCTCGTAGGTGCCTCGGGCACGCTCCTCACCCAGATGATGAGCCGAGCGATGGGACGCTCGCTGCCGAACATCCTCTTCAGCGCCTTCGGTTCGGTCATCACGGCCACCGGTGGAGCGGAGGGCGACACGACCCGCAGCGTCCGCTCGGCGAGCGCAGAAGACATCGCGATCCTGCTCGCCTATGCGAACAAGGTGATCGTCGTCCCGGGTTACGGACTTGCGGTGGCGCAGGCTCAGCACACGATTCGTGAGCTTGCCGACCTGCTCGAGTCGCGTGGAGTTCAGGTCATCTATGCCATCCACCCCGTCGCCGGGCGTATGCCGGGCCACATGAACGTCCTGTTGGCAGAGGCCAATGTCCCCTATGAGCAATTGAAGGAGATGGACGAGGCGAACCCGGAGTTCCAGTCCGCAGATGTGGCACTGGTCGTCGGCGCGAACGACGTCGTCAACCCGGCCGCCAAGAACAATCCCGGCAGCCCGATCTACGGGATGCCCATCCTTGCGGTGGACGAGGCGCGAAACATCGTGTTCATGAAGCGCTCGATGCGCCCGGGTTTTGCCGGCATCGACAACGAACTGCTCTTCGACCCGAAGACCACTCTTTTGTTCGGTGACGCCAAGGACTCGCTGACAAAGGTCGTGGCCGCGGTCAAGGCTCTCTGACCGTAGCCTTGTAGCGGCACAACCAGTGCACGGGGAGACCTGATGCCCATCTTGACAGTCATCATCGCGTCGACACGCCCGGGCAGGGCAGGGCTGCCGGTCGCGGCGTGGTTCGTCGAGCATGCACGGGCCCACGGCGCGTTCGAAGTACGGGTCGCGGACCTGGCCGAGATAGACCTGCCACTGCTCGACGAGCCCAACCACCCGCGCCTGCGCCAGTACACCAAGCGGCACACCATCGAGTGGAGCGCAATCATCGACGCCTCCGACGCGTTCGTCTTTGTGACGCCTGAGTACAACTACGGCTATCCCGCCTCGCTCAAGAACGCGATCGACTACCTGCACCAGGAGTGGCTTCGCAAACCAGTCGGCTTCGTGTCGTACGGCGGTGTGGCAGCAGGAACCCGCTCGGTCCAACAGCTGAAGCAAGTCGTGACGTGTCTGAGCATGATGCCCTTGAACGAGGCTGTAGCGATCCCGTTCTTCACCGAGTTCATCGAGGACGGGAAGGTCAAGGCCAACCAGATCATGGTCCAGGCAGCCGACGCGATGCTCGACCAGCTGGCTCGAGTCGAGGCGGCGATGCGTCCGCTCCGCACGCTCTCCTCGTAGTAATTGGCGGTCACCGCGCGTCTAACGCGGCAGGGGAGCGCGCTGCCCTGCTCAAATGAGCGCATGAAACAAGGCGCGGACCGCGACGATGAGCGAGCCGGCACTGCGCCCTGGGCCGAGCGCGTGAACGCGGAATCCCTGGTGCGCGCTGCACGCGCCCAGGGCGTCACCGACGCCCGAGTGCTCGAGGCCCTTCGAACAGTGCGCCGCTCGTCGTTCGTCCCGAAAGAGACGCTCAACCAAGTTGGCTGCGACTGCGCCATCCCGATCGGACAGGCGCAGACAACCTCACAGCCCTCGCTGATCGGACTGATGATCGAGGCCCTCGGACTTGGGGCCGAAGACGTGGTTCTCGAGATCGGCACCGGGTACGGCTACCAGGCGGCGCTGCTGGCCAAACTCGCCCGTTACGTTTTCAGTGTCGAACGCATCCCCGAGCTGGCGGAGATCGCCCGCCACAACTTGAAGGCGGAAGGCGTTCTCAACGCCGAGGTCGTCACCGGCGACGGCACGCTCGGGCTGCCAAGCTCGGCGCCCTTCGACGGCATCGTGGTCGCGGCCGCTTTCCTCCGTGTCCCAGATCCGCTCGCGGCTCAACTCGCCCCCGGAGGAAGGCTTGTAATGCCGGTCGGCAACGGGGGCGGCGACCTCGTAAAGGTCTTTGAGTCGCGAGACAACGACCTAGTTGAACTACGGGTGCTGTGCGGAGCCCGCTTTGTGCCCCTACTGGGCGCGAACGGGTTCGAGGTCCGCTGACTTCACCTGCCGAGGACGATCTCCCGGCCGTGATGGTCGATCGCGCCAGGAGCGTGAAGGCGGCACCGCTCCGGTTAGGAGACGAGCCGCCTAGTCCGCGACTCGGGCGAAGACGAGCAGACCTTGATTCGTAGGCCTTGTCGAGAGGACGACGACCTCCACTCCTGTTTGACCCACCATTTCCTCGGCATCGTTGACGACAACCATGTCTCCGTCAGGCAGGAAGCCAATAGCTTGCTGTGGCTGGCGACCCGCCCTGATCAGGTCGATGGTCAGATGCTCGCCGGGGACGTGGTCCGGCGACAGGTCAGTCACGAGGCGACGAAGGTCCAGCACACGCGCGCCCGCCGCCTCCCGGCGACGAGCCATCTCCACCGAGCAGGTGACGACCCGAGCGTCGAGTCGATCTGCCAAGGTAGAAACCTTCTCCTCGATCGAGGCAGCGGCGGGGACGTCGCTCTGCACGAAGGTGACTCTGATGCCGAGCTTCCTGAGTTCGTCGATCGCCTCTAGCCCGCGTCGCGCGCGTCTTGCCGATACCGGGTCTGGCCCGTCGGCCAAGGTGGCGAGCTCGTCCGCCACAGGTTCTGGGATCAACAGCTCGGGACCGAACAAGCCGATCTGCCCCATCACGAGGAAGGACCTGTCCATGACTGCAGAAGTGTCAGCCAGGTCAGCCCCGGCAGCGACGTCCTGGCGCGACGTCATCAGGTGGCGTGTGACACCGAGAGCGTCCGCGAGCTGACGCCCCTTGGCCATGCCCAACCTCAAGCCGAGCCCGCCGATCACCCACGCTACGGCTGCGGTGATGAGGAAGTCGAAATCCTCCCGGACGAACACGAACAGCGGGATGCAGACGATGACACCGATCAGAAGCCCGAGGCTGCCGAACAGCATCCCGGAGAGCAGCTCCGGAGCTGGAACGTCACGAAGTGAGCGCGTCGCCTCGCGCATGCCTCCCTCCGTCAATCGGCCGACGACGCCGCCGACCACATAGCCCACCAAGACCCCGATTGCAGCTCCAGTGGAACGCCCCGCCGCTGTGGCCGCGTAGTGGTTGCCCGCCGTGAGGCCGACGAGCGCGCCGCACACCGCGACGAACAAGCGGAAGACCTCGACGAAGACCATTCCAAAGAGCGTAGGAGCATTCTCCGGTCAGGCAGCTCATATGACGACAACGCGCCGGGACCGACGGGAACTACGCTCGGGTCGTCATGGCCTCAACGAGGCGCCAAACCGCCGCTCGCCTCGTTTTTTGCGCGTTCGCGAGCGTGCTCGGCTGTGCCGGTTGCGGGATCCTCGGTGCCGCGCCGGCTACCACGACCCAGGTGCCAAGCCCGGCCCAGCGTCTCATTCCGGTCGAACGCGCCGCGGTAACCAGGGCGGAAGCGGCTGTGGCGGTCAAGCTGCCTACTGTCGAGGGCAGTCCTGCTCCAAATCTAGGGCCGGCGCCCTTCGTCCGCCCCTTGCGCGCCCACCAGGTCGTCGGCTTCCTCCCCTACTGGGATGTCGGCAGCTTCACGCCGGACTACCAATCCCTCACGGCGCTCGCCTACTGGGCGGTGGGTCTCGGCACCGACGGCTCGCTCGATCAGCAAGGTGCGGGCTACTCGACTCTCACGAGTGCCGCCCTCGGACTCGACATCAGTCAGGCGCACGCTGCTGGGGACCGAGTCCTGCTCACCGTCTTCTCCCAGAGCCCATCAGTTCTCCACGCCGTCGCCGCACACCCCGCGACCGCGGGGCCCCGACTTGCCAGGGATGTCGCGGCTCTCCTCCACTCTGGGGCCTTCGACGGCGTCGATCTCGACCTCGAGGGCAACAGCACTCCGGACCGAGGCGGATTCGTTCGTTTCGTAGCGTCGTTCTCGAGGACGTTGAGGACCCTGGGCCCGACCTGGTCGATCATGCTCGACACCTACCCGACGTCTGCCTTGGACCCGCTGGGTTTCTTCGATGTCAAGGCGCTCATAGCCTATGTGGACGAGTTTTTCGTGATGGCTTACGACATGCAGGTCCCCGGCGTCGCCTCGGCTACGGCTCCGCTGACTAACGCCACCTGGAGCGACGCCATCACCCTCGCCCAGTACGCGTCCGTCGTACCGGCAGGGCGGATAGTGCTCGGCATTCCGCTCTACGGCTACGACTTCCCCTCAATGAGCCGGTTCGACGGGGCTGCAACCATGGGATCTCCGCTGGCCGTCACCTATGCGGAAATCGTCGCGGCGGGCCACAAGCAGATCTGGGACCCGGTGACAGAGACACCGTGGACCGTCTTCAAAAGAGATGGGAAATGGCATCAGACCTGGTTCGACGATCCCGTCTCGATTGCTCTCAAGTCAGCTCTCGCCGCCCAATTCCACTGCGCGGGCGTTGGCGTTTGGGAACTCGGGATGTCTGGCAGCGACACCGCGATAACTACCGCTCTGCTCGGCGGGCGTGCACCGCTGAAGCTCCCTCTCGCCGGCACCTGAGACCTCCGCACGACGAGGTGCGCCGAACGGGTCGATGCCCTCAGCTCTCTTCGCCGCTCCCGGCTGTGATGGCAGCGATGCGGCGAACCAGGCGGGACTTGCGCCGCGAGGCCTGGTTAGCGTGGATGACACCTTTGGCTGCCGCCTTGTCGATCCGCTTCACGGCCTCTCGAAGGCGCTCGGCGGAATCCTCCGCGCCGCTCTCCGCTGCGAGAAGGGCGTTCTTCGTGCGCGTCTTCAGCTCCGAGCGCACGGACTTGTTGTTGACGCGGCGACGCTCGTTCTGGCGGTTCCGCTTGATCTGACTCTTGATATTCGCCATTCGTCCCTCGACGCGTACGGATAGGAGGAACACAGCCTCCGGGATGAACGAGAATACCAGCTGATCGAACCGGACGGCACACCCTGGCCGAGATGGCACGATGGAAGGTGTGGTGGCCCCAGAGGTAATTCGGAACTTCTCGATCATCAGCCACGTCGACCATGGCAAGTCGACACTCTCGGATCGAATCTTGGAGCTGACCTATGCCGTCGACCCGCGGGAGATGAGGGCCCAGTACCTCGACTCGATGGACATAGAACGCGAGCGCGGCATCACCATCAAGGCGCAGAACGTGCGAGTTCACTGGCGCGACTACGTGCTCCAGCTGATCGACACCCCCGGCCACGTCGACTTCGGCTACGAGGTCTCGAGAAGCCTCGCCGCCTGCGAAGGGGTCGTTCTTCTCGTTGACGCATCGCAGGGCATCGAAGCCCAGACTCTTGCCAACTGCTACCTCGCCCTCGAGCACGACCTCGAGATCGTCGCGGCCCTGAACAAGATCGACCTGCCGGCCGCGGACCCAGATCGGTACGCCGACGAGATCGAGCGCGTGCTCGGACTTCCGCGCGACCAGATCCTGAGGATCTCCGCCAAGACCGGCGCCGGCGTCGTCGAGCTGCTTGACGAGGTCGTGCGCCGGATCCCGCCCCCCAAGGGCGATCCGCAAGACCCGCTTCGCGCCTTGCTGTTCGACTCTTACTACGACCAGTACCGGGGAGTCGTGAGCGCGGTGCGGGTGGTCGACGGGACGATGCGCTCGGGTGCCAGGCTGCGCTTCCTGCAGACGGGGGCCACACACGACGTCGAAGAAGTGGGCATCCGTACGCCGGCGATGGTGGAGGTCGACGAGCTCGGCCCGGGGGAGGTCGGCTACCTCATCGCCGGCATCAAGGACGTCGGTGAAGCGCGCGTCGGTGAGACGGTCACCGAGGTCGCCCACCCTGCCACCAAACCGCTAGAGGGCTACCAGAACCCCAAACCGATGGTGTTCTGCGGCATCTACCCGATCGACGGCGACGAGTTCCCGGATCTGCGCGACGCCCTCGAGAAGCTCAAGTTGAACGACTCGAGCGTCACCTACGAGCCCGAGACCAGCGCCGCGCTCGGTTTCGGCTTCCGCTGCGGGTTCCTCGGACTGCTGCACATGGAGATCGTGCGCGAACGGCTCGAGCGAGAGTTCGGTCTCTCCCTGATCGCCACGGCCCCGTCGGTCGAGTACATCGCTCACCTCACCAACGGAGGGATCCTGCAGGTCGACAATCCCTCGGCGATGCCCGAACCGCAGTTCATAGACCACATCGAAGAGCCGTTGCTGAAGCTCACGATCCTCGGTCCGGCCGAGTACACCGGGACGATCATGGACCTGTGCCAGACACGCCGAGGACGGATGCAGAAGATGGAGTACCTATCGTCCGACCGCGTCGAACTCATCTACGAGTTGCCTCTTGCGGAGGTGGTGCTCGACTTCTTCGACGTGCTGAAGAGCAGGACCAAGGGTTACGCGAGCCTCGATTACGAACCTGCTGGGACTCAGACCGACAATCTCGTCAAGGTCGACGTCCTTCTGGCGGGTCAGCCCGTCGACGCCTTTTCGACGATCGTGCACCGTTCGAAGGCCGACGACTACGGGCGCAAGATGACCGCCAAGCTGCGCGAGCTCATCCCCCGTCAGCTCTTCGACGTGCCCATCCAGGCGGCGATCGGAGGACGCATCGTCGCCCGCGAGACGGTCAAGGCGAAGCGGAAGGACGTCCTAGCCAAGTGCTACGGCGGGGACATCACGCGAAAGCGCAAGCTCCTCGAGAAGCAGAAGGAGGGCAAGAAGCGCATGAAGTCGATCGGGCGCGTCGAAATCCCCCAAGAGGCTTTCATCAGCGCGCTGACGCTGGAGGAGTGACAGGGCACGACAGCCCTGCGTGGATCTCGGTCGCGCCTGGAGAGCCGCAAGAGCGGCGTTGCCGTGGCATCTGGGCGCCCCAAGTAGAATCTCGCACAAGGAGCCCTTGAGATGCCCACGCGCAATGACCACGAACAGCTCGACGATCGCAAGGCGGCGATCTTGAAGTCGGTCGTCACCGGCTATGTCGAGACGGCTCAGCCGGTGGGTTCGTCGCAGGTCGCGCGCGACCCCGTCATCGAGGTATCACCCGCGACCGTGCGAGCCGACATGGCAGCGCTCGAACGGGAGGGGTATCTGACCCATCCGCACACCAGTGCTGGGCGCGTCCCGACGGACAAGGGATACCGGTTCTTCGTCGATCACCTCGGCAACCCGCACCCGCTCGCACGTGCCGAGCACGAGCAGGTACAGGTCTTCTTCTCCAAGGCTCATGGCGAGCTGGAGCGGGTGCTGCAGGACACCTCGCGCCTGCTCGCCGAGCTCACCGACTGTGCAGCTGTCGTCGTGAGCCCGGCCCACCAGGCACTCGTGGTCCGCTCGGCGCTGATCGCACGCCTGGCGGCCCGTACGGCGATGGTTGTGGCGGTGCTCTCCAATGGTGTCGTGGAGAAGCGGACGGTCGCCATGCCCGATGACCTTCCCGACTCCGTATTGTCGACAGCCAGCGCCGCGTTGCAACAATGCCTTTCCGGCAGCTCGCTCGGGGTTGTCCCTCCTGAGACGCCGAGTGGCGACACCCAGGCTGACGACCTGGTGAGGATCTGCGTCGCAGCCCTCCGAGATGGAGCGGCGACGTGGAACGACGACCAGGTATTTGTGGGAGGCGCCTCCTACATGGCGGAGCGTTTCGATGCCATCGACCAGGTTCGGGCGGTGCTCGGGATCCTCGAGCAGTCCTACGTCGTTGTGACCTTGCTCCGAGACGTACTTGCCCACGGTCAGTCGGTCTCGATCGGTTCAGAGCACGCTGGCATCGAGTCCCTGGCCGAATGCTCGCTCGTCGTCGCGCCCTACGAGTCCGACGGCGTCGCACTCGGTACCATCGGCGTGCTCGGACCGACCCGGATGAACTATGAGCACGCTCTCGCTGCCGTGGCAGTCGTGGGTGAGCGGCTCACGCGTGAGCTGCGCGGGAGCTAACAGTGTCGATGACCCAGGACTTCTACGAGCTGCTCGGCGTCCCCCGCTCGGCAACCGAGGACGAGCTCAAGCGCGCTTACCGCCAGTTGGCCCGCGAGCTACATCCAGACGCCAACCCGGGGGACGCGGAGTCCGAGGCTCGCTTCAAGCAGATCACCGTCGCCTACGAGACCTTGCGCGATCCGGAGCGCCGCCGCCGATACGACATGTTCGGGCCCGACGCCGTCAGGGGAACCGGCGCCGGAGCGAGCGCGGGCGACACATTCGGCTTCGCTGGTGGCCTCGGCGACCTGTTCGACGTCTTCTTCAACCAGGGCTTCGGGTCAACTGGACAGCGGGGGGCGCGGCGTCAAGGGGCCGACGCGGAGATCGTTCTGCAGATCACACTCGCAGAGGCCGTCTTCGGGACCCGTCGTGAGGTGAGCCTCAAAGCACCGGTGCCTTGCCCGAGCTGTGAAGGCAGCGGCGCCCGCGCCGGGACGAGCGCCAGTACCTGCCCGGACTGCCGCGGCTCGGGCCAGATCCAACGGGTACGCCAGTCGATCCTCGGCCAGATGATGACGGCGACGCCGTGTGGGCGATGCAACGGCCTTGGGCAAGTCGTGACCTCTCCCTGCCCCGACTGCCGTGGCGAAGGCAGGAGATTGGACGACCGAACCCTCACCGTCGAGATACCCGCAGGCGTCGACGACGGCGCCACCTTGCGAATTGCCGGCGCGGGGGCGGCGGCCTTGCGGGGTGGAGCGTCCGGGGATCTTTACGTACATCTCCGCGTCGAGGCCGACAACCGGTTCCAACGGTCGGGCACGGATCTCGTCACGACGCTGCACCTCTCGGTTGCCCAGGCCGCCCTCGGCACAGAGGTCGAACTGGACACACTCGACGGACCCTATCTCCTGACCGTCCCGGCGGGAGTGCAGACGGGACGTGTCCTCAAGATCGCGGGTCACGGTGTCCCGCGCCTTCGAGGTGGCCGCCGCGGAGACATTCTCGTCAGCGTCTTTGTCGACACGCCTCTCAAGCTGTCGAAGGAAGAGGACGAACTCCTGCGCAAACTCGCGGCCCTCCGCGGTGAGCAGGTTCAGCCGCCGGACCCGGGCCTTTTGTCCCGGCTCCGCTCCGCTTTCGGCTGAGCGTGACCGCCGCCCCAGACGCGGAGCTCAGGGCCGCCGCGGCACTCGTCTTTGTCGAAGATCTGGACTATCTCGAGCTCAGTGATGACGATGCCCACCACCTCGGAGCAGTCCTGCGCTTGAAGCCGGGAGAGTCGGTTGCCGCTGCCGACGGAGCAGGCAAGTGGAGGATCTGCGCTTTCACCTCGCTGGCGGTGCCGACCCGCGGAGGCATCGGGGGACGCGCAGCAAAGGCGAGGCGTTTCGGGCTCGAGCTCGCCGGCCCGGTCCACATCATCGAAGTCCCCTCACCGAGGCTTGAGATCGGCTTCTCGTGGGCCAAGGCCGAGCGGACCGAGTGGGCGGTCGCCAAACTGGTCGAGCTAGGCGTCGACCTCATGACGCCGCTTGTCGCAGACCGGACGGTAGTGCGTCCGGACCGGGACGGGGCCGCTCGCCGCGAAGGCCGGCTCCGCAAGATCGTACGAGAGGCGGCGATGCAGTCCCGGAGGCCCCTGCTTGCAGAGATCGGCACGAGTCAGACCGTCGACGCAGTTCTCAAACGCGTCCCGGCGTCGGCAATCGCGCTGGCAGAGCCAGGCGGAGACCCGATCTCTCTCGAAACGCCGGTAGTGCTGGTCGGCCCGGAGGGCGGCTGGTCCGAACGGGAGCTCGCCGTGATCACCAACAGGGTTGCGCTCGGAGATGGTGTTCTGCGCGTCGAGACGGCCGCGCTCGCCGCGGGCGCCATCTTGACCGCCCTGCGGAGCATGGCGCTCGGACCTTCGCGTCGCGGGGTTCCGGGGCTCGGCGACGGGCTCAGCAACCGAGCTTCCTTGCAGGATGATGCCATCGCGAGCAACACTTAGGGGGTGGGTCCTGGTTAGGTAGTCACCAGCAAGGGCCCGGCGTTCTGGCACAGCCTAAGCGGAGCTCATTTCGGGTCGACCGTGTCTGAGCGCAACTGCGTCGACACCGACCGGAGAGTGACGGGAATGCCCTCAAGCCAGATAGAAGGAGTCGACCCGGAATACGCGGTCGCCGTGGGTGCTCGGTTGCGCACTGTGAGGCGCCAGAAGCGCCTCTCGCTTCAGGCAGTCGAGAAGGCCTCCCGGCTCGAGTTCAAGGCGTCGGTGCTAGGTGCCTACGAGAGAGGTGAGCGCACGATCTCGGTGCCGCGGCTCCAGCGACTCGCGAGGCTGTACCGCGTGCCCGTGGACCAGCTGCTCCCGCCGGATGCAGCAGAGCCTCCCAGCGCCGGTCGCGGCGTGGCCTTTCATAGCAATGGCGACAACCCGGACACCGGCAAGCCATTCAAGATCGCCGTCGATTTGTTGCGCCTTTCTGAGGTACAGGGCCCAGAACGCGAGTTGCTCCGGCGATTTCTCGCGTCGGTGCAGGTCCAACGTCAAGACTTCAACGGCGAAGTCCTCACGATCCGGTCCGAGGACCTGCGAGTCATGGCCTCGATGCTCGGGCAGAACCTCGCGACCCTCCTCAAGCGGCTGGAAGAGCTCGGCCTGCTTCGTGGGTGAACCAGGCCCAAGCTCCGGACAACAGCTCGGCCTGTATGTGCACATACCGTTCTGCGCGCGCCGCTGTGACTACTGCGCCTTCGCCACGTGGGTGGGCCTGCACCACCTAGCGGGGGATTACACGGACGCGTGCCTCGCCCAGCTCAGCCGCGCCTACGACAGCGGGCTTGGCCCCGCAGCCACGGTCTTCTTCGGCGGTGGGACCCCTTCTCAGCTCCCTGGCGACGAGCTCGTCCGTCTGCTCGACGCCGTCCGTCGAGAGGAGGCAGCCGAGGTGACCGTCGAGTGCAACCCCGAGGACGTCACAGTCGAGCTCCTCAGTACCTACGCTTCGGCCGGCGTGACCCGCATATCGCTCGGGGTGCAGTCCCTCGCGCCGCAGGTTCTGACCAGCCTCGGCCGCCGGCACAGGCCCGAGACGGTGCCACGCGCCGTTGGCGCGATCGGCGAGGTGGGCTTCAGTTCCTTCAGTGTCGACCTCATCTACGGCGCCAGGGGTGAGACCGACGAGGACTGGGTGGACACTTTGGAGGGAGTGCTGAGTCTCGACCCGCCTCCCCCCCACGTGAGTGCCTACGCCCTCCAGGCCGAGCCCGGCACCGCTCTGTGGCGCGACCCGGAACGCCACCCTGACGACGACGTCCAGGCTCGGCGTTACGAGATCGCCGACGAGGTGCTCGAGGCCGCCGGCCTGCCCTGGTACGAGATCTCGAACTGGTCGCGCCCTGGCCACGAGTGCCGCCACAACCAGAACTACTGGCGCCAGGGCGAGTACCTCGGCGTAGGCTGCGCGGCCCACAGCCACCTGGGCGGCCGCAGGTTCTGGAACGTTCGGGCCCCCGAGCGCTACATCGCCGCCGTCGCTGCCGACCAGTCGCCGGTTGCCGGCGAGGAACGCCTCGACTTCGACCACCGCCTGCTCGAGTCCCTCGAGCTGGCAGTGCGCACCCGCGAAGGCGTCGACTCGAGCGCACTGCCCGACGACGAGATGCTGACGGGGCTCGTCGCGCGCGACGACGACCGCGTCGTGCTCACTCTTCGCGGCCGGCTGCTCGCGAACGAAGTCGCCTGCCGGCTCCGGGCGCCGGCTCGCGTCGGCTTCGGCGGCGCCGGCGCGATCGCCCCCGATCTGGCCCGGGCAACGGTCAGCAGGAACTGACCTGGTGACCGACTGCCTCTTCTGCGCCATCGTGGCCGGCGCGTTGCCCTCCACCGAGGTGATCTCGACAGATCTCGTCTACGCGTTCCGGGACCTGCACCCTGTTGCGCCAACGCATGTCCTTGTCGTCCCGAGAGAGCACATCGTCGATGCCGCGCACATAACCTCCGATCACGCGACGCTGCTCGCGGAGCTGTTCGACGTCGCCCGGCGAGTCGCGCTGTCCGACGGCCTGGCCGACCGCGGTTCCCGTCTCGTGCTGAACATCGGTCCGGACTCCGGCAACAGCGTCGCTCATCTGCACCTCCACGTGCTCGGCGGCCGTCGACTCGCCTGGCCACCAGGCTGACTGCCCGGTCGTTCCAGGTGACGGTTCCTTGAGGGCCTCGCGGATGCCGGAACGATCGCGAACCCACGAACCGACCCGCTTGCAGCTAGGTGCCTGGTACCCTTCGTCCGAGAGCCAAGTGTCATCCACCCAGGTCAAGATCCTCGTCCCCGGGAACCACCTCATGGTGGGCCTGCTGGGCCAACGTGACGAGTTGCTTCGTACCGTCGAAGAGGCGTTCGACGGCACGCGTATCCATGTGCGCGGCAACGAGATAACCGTTGAAGGTCCCGAGGCCGACCGAGTGGGCCGCCTGTTCGAAGAACTCGTTGCACTGCTCGAACAGGGCCATTGGCTGGATCCGACGAATGTCGGTCACACCATTGAGATGGTGAAGGACGACGTGCGGCCGTCGGAGGTTCTCAACGCGGAGGTCGGCCGGTCGGCACGAGGCCGCAAGGTGCACCCGAAGACCGCGGGCCAAAAGCGCTACGTCGACGCCATCACCGCCAACACGATCACGTTCGGGATCGGCCCAGCCGGCACCGGCAAGTCTTACCTCGCCGTCGCTCTGGCTGTGCAGGCCCTCCAGGCGAAAGAGGTGGCACGCATCATCCTCACGCGCCCGGCTGTCGAGGCCGGGGAAAGGCTCGGGTTCTTGCCAGGCGATCTGATGGCCAAAGTCGACCCGTACCTGCGCCCGCTCTATGACGCCTTGTACGACATGCTCGAGCCGGAAGGGACCCAGCGGCTGCTCGAACGTGGAGCGATAGAGGTGGCGCCGCTCGCGTTCATGCGGGGCCGCACGCTCAACGGAAGCTTCGTGATCCTTGACGAGGCTCAGAACACGACCCCTGAGCAGATGAAGATGTTCCTGACCCGGATCGGTTTCGGTACGAAGGTTGTCGTGACCGGTGACGTGACCCAGATCGACATCACAGGCGGCCGTTCGGGCTTGCTCGACCTCGAAGAACTTCTCGGCGAGATCGAAGGGATCGCGTTCATCCGCCTCGGTCAAGCCGACGTCGTTCGCCACCGCATCGTGCGCGAGATCGTCACCGCGTACGACCGCTCCACCCAGGCACGGAACATCGGCTCGGGGGCCGCGCACTCCGCCACGACCGCCTCGCCGCTCAAGACCAGCGAGAGCATCGAAGGCCGTAATGGTTCCCACGAGAACACCCCGTCGCAGGCCAACGCCATTTCGCCTGATCGGCCCGTACAGTGAGCGCCCAGGTCTTCGCCGCCGACGAACAGTCCGACCGACCGGTCGACCTCGCCCGCTGGGTGGGTCTTGCCAAGCGCGTGCTCGCCGACCGCGGGTTCGGCGACGACGCCGAGCTCTCGCTCATGTTCGTCGACGAGACGACCATCGCCGGACTCAATGAGAGGTTCCTCGGCCGAAAAGGGCCAACCGACGTGCTGTCGTTCCCGATCGAGGACGAGCTGATCGGCCCAGGCCATGTCCCGGACCAGGAGGCGAGCGGGCCAGGCCGAGGGCCCGCAGAGATCGAGGACATGCCCCTTCTCATCGGCGACGTCGTGATCTGTCCCGAAGTTGCCTGGCGGCAGGCACCCGAGCACTCAGCGGTCTATGAGGACGAGCTCGCCCTGTTGCTGGTTCACGGGATCCTTCACCTTCTCGGCATGGATCACGAAGAGGACACCGAGGCGGCGATGATGGAGACGCTGGAACAGCAGCTGCTTGCGGACCACCACCGCGAGCCGGGCGCTAGCCCATGATCCTGGCCTCGACGCGAGGCTTCACCGGCGCCGACGCCGCCGTGCTGGTCGCTGTCTTCGTACTGATCGCCTGCTCGGCGGTTCTTTCGCTCGCCGAGACCGGGCTCACGCGGACCTCCAGGGCGCGCGCCAAATCGCTTGACGACGATAACCAGCGGGGGGCGCGGTCCTTACGCAGACTCGTGGAAGAGCCTGAGACTTTCCTGGCGCCGATCCTTCTGCTCGTCCTGCTCTGCCAGCTGGTCGCCGCCACGCTCGTGGGCGTTATAGCTGCCCAGATATTCGGGCCAATCGGCGTGGCGGTCGCCACGGCGTTCGAAGTCGTCGTTATTTTCGTATTCTCCGAAGCCGTGCCCAAGCAGTGGGCGGTGCGCCACTCCGATCGCGCTGCCCTGCTCGCCGCGCCGCTCGTCACGACGCTCGTCAGGTTCCCGCCGACGCGCGTCGTATCCGGTGCACTTATAGGCCTCGCGCGCCTGATCACCCCTGGCGGCCGCCACGAACGGCCGGCCGTGGACGTCACCGAGTCCGAGCTGCTCGCGTTCGCCGACGTCGCCGCTTTGGACGAGGCGATCGAAAGCGACGAGAGGACGCTCATCCACTCGATAATCGAGTTCGGTGACACGGTCGTCCGAGAGGTCATGGTGCCGCGACCTGACGTTGTCGCAGTGGAGGATTCGTTGGAGGCCGATGCCGTGCTGGAGCTTGCCATCGAGGCCGGCTACAGCCGCATCCCAGTGTTCAAGGAGAGTCTTGACGACGTGATCGGGATCGCGTTCACTAAGGACCTGATCCGTGCAGCTCGCAGCGGCAAGGAGCACTCTCCGGTGAGCCAGCTTTGCCGACCGGCCAACTACGTCCCCGAGACCAAACGGGTCGCTCCGCTCATGCGCGAGATGCAGGCTGGCCAGTTCCATATCGCCGTCGTGATCGACGAGTACGGCGGCACAGCCGGCGTCGTGACGCTCGAGGACCTGATCGAGGAGCTCGTAGGCGAGATCGTCGATGAGTTCGACGTCGACGAGCCCATGATCGTGCCCCTCGGTGGCGGCCAGTTCCGCGTCCCTAGCAAGATGGACGTGGACGAGGTGAACGAGCTCCTTGGTGCGGACCTGCCCGCCGGCGATTGGGACAGCATCGGCGGCCTGGTGTTGGCCATCAGCGGCCACGTCCCTTCCGAAGGCGAGTCGATCGAGGTCGACGGGCACCGCCTCGTCGCTGAGAAGCTACAGGGCCGACGGATCGGCAGCGTCCGGATCGCCCGGCTGAACGGCCCTCCGCTGCACACCGGGCCCAGGAACCCAGACCAGGAGTGGCTGACCGAGCGCGCGGAAAAGGTAGCCGAACGCGAGGAACGCTCAGGTGACCGGAATGAACACCGGGAGCCTCCGGTACCGGGCGATGGCGCGGCCCAGGCAGAAGACGACAGCCGCCGGTGAACGACCGCGGTCGATGAGCATGCCCGGAGCACCGCAAGACCAGGTCCGCCGGGAGGACGATGACGAACCCCCTTTCCGCTCCGGGTTCGTGGCCCTTGTGGGCCGCCCGAATGTCGGCAAGTCGACTCTGCTCAACCAGATCCTCGGCAGGAAGATAGCGATCACCTCGGCGACGCCCCATACCACCCGGACCCGCGTCCGCGGCGTCCTCGACCGGCCAGACGGCCAGATCGTCTTCACGGACACCCCCGGGGTCCACCGGCCGCGCACAGCGCTCGGTGACCGCCTCAACCAGACCGCAGCATCGACGTTCGATGACGTCGACTGCTGCGTCCTGCTGCTCGAGGCCAGTGCGCCGATCGGGGCCGGCGACCGGTACATAGCCGAGCGTCTGCGCCCCGACACGGTGATCGCGCTCAACAAGATCGATCGTGTGGACGACGCCAAAGTGCTAAAGCACCTGGAGCTCGCGGCTTCCGAGCTCGGACTCGCCGAAGCCGAGTACTTCCCCCTCTCAGCCAAGACCGGCGCGGGCGTTCCCGCCCTCGTCGAGCACCTGGCTGCCCGGATGCCCGAGGGGCCGCGCTACTTCCCTGCGGGCATGGTGAGCGACGTCCCCGAGGCGTTCTACGTCGCGGAGCTGGTACGCGAGCAGCTGTTGCGACATGCCGAGGAAGAGCTCCCGCATTCGATCGCCTGCCGGGTGACCGAATGGGAGTGGCCGAGGATCCGTTGCGAGATCCTCGTGGAGCGTGAGTCGCAGAAGGGCATCGTCATCGGCAAAGGTGGCCGGGTGCTGAAAGCAGCCGGCACAGCCGTGCGCCAGCAGCTCGAGCCCGGCGCCTATCTCGAGCTGTTCGTCAAGGTCGAGAAGGGTTGGCAGCGCCACCCGGACGTGATCGAGCGCCTCGGCTACTGAGTGCCAGTTGAACGACGGGCTCCTGTGAACAACACGGCGGCGCGCTCATCCGGCCCGATGAGGCCTCGACGACACAGCTGGGCCAGACCGGCCAGTCCCGCAGAACCGGTTGCGTCAACGCTTATCCCGGTCGCCGTCGCACCGATGTCATTGGCTTGTGCGATCTCGCCCTCGTTCACGACGATCGCCTGCCCACCGGTGGTGAGCATCGCCTCTACGACTGCAACCCAGTCGTAGGTCTCGTCGTCGAGGATGCCGTGGGCCAGGCTGTGAGGCACGGTCTCCCAGGGCCACATGAACTCGGCCCTGTGCGCGGCGGCGTACCTAATCGCCGCTTGGACCTCCTCGGGCCCAGGCTCGGCAGGAAGGTGTCCGACAATGAGCTCGAATGCCCGGGCTAAGGGCCATGCGCCGGCTGTCTGCACCGTGTGCACCCGCGGCATGTCCGCAAGCACGCCTAAGGCCACCGACTCGGACAACCCCTGTGCAACCGCGCTTGCAAGTGCGCCGCCGCCCACCTGGACCACTACGTGATCGAGACGTCCCAACCCAGACAGCACCCCGGCCATCTCGTAACCGAGAGTCTCGCCGCCTTCGATCGCGAGCCCGTTCTCGTTCCCCTGACAGGTGAAAGGCAGAGCACCGTCGGCGATCGCCGCCTGGAGGCGATGATATGTCGGGTCACCGGCGACACCGGCTTCGCGCGGGCACACCGTGATCTCGGCTCCGAGCGAGCGCAACCGGTCGATCACCGCCGGCTCGGCGTCGGTCGGAACGAAGACCAGGAGTCGCCTGCGCCCGGCGGCTGCCACGACTGCCGCTGCTAGTGCCGCGTTGCCGCAGCTGGCTATCGCAAGAGGCGGGAGCGGGCGTTCGGTCATACCAAGCCGGCGAACCACCTCGAGATGGACGAGAAGCCCGAACATGTGCCGGGCCTTGTGCGAGCCCGCGACGTTGTCCGTCTCGTCCTTGACCCAGATCGAAGAGCGCGTGTCGAGGGGACCGGCCAGCGCCGGGACGGCTGCGAACGGCGTCACGACGAAGCCGTGCCCATCCACCTCGGCCACGTGGTCGTCGAGATCGCGGACGAGATCGACGTACGCCTGGTCGCTCATGCCGTGGGCTGAGGCGAGATGGTACGCGTGGAACAGGCCGCGCCAGCGCACAAACGGGTTCGGCTCTGAGTCCTCGTGCGAAAAGGCCACCTTGCCGAGGTCGAGCACCCGGCGCAGGACGTGGTCCCCGTCGTCGCCGCTGCGCGGGCAACGGAATGGATAAGGCTCGTCGCCGTCGATGACTAAGCCACACCCTCCGCAGACAATCGAGCTGGCCAGCTCCGGTGTGGAACTCGGACGCAGGCCCTGAGCGGGGAGTCCTCTTGCGGCTTGTTGTGATTCGATTGGAAGCTCCATAGACGACTTGGCAGTCTACGGTGCCTGCCGCGACGCTCCGCAGGAGCCACCAGGGGCCTGGTCGACCTAAGACCGGAACGTCGGCCCCACGCCTGTGGCCTCGGCGTGGATCCCGCGGAGAAAGGCCTCTGCTTCCGACCGGTCCCTGGTCCGCCGCATAGGGGGCATCGCCCGGACCAACGTCGGCCCGTAGGAGGCACTCGCGAGACGTGGGTCGAGTACGGCGACCACTCCCCGGTCTGTCGCTGTCCTGATCAGGCGTCCTGCGCCCTGGGCGAGCAGCGTCGCCGCCCGCGGGAGGTCGACCTTCTGGAACCCGGCCCGACCAGCCGCCTCCCGGCGGGCCGCCATGAGAGGATCGTCCGGCCGGGGAAACGGGATCCGGTCGATGACGACAAGTGTGAGCGCCGGGCCCGGGACGTCGACTCCCTGCCAGAAGCTCATAGTCGCGAAAAGGCACGCGGCCGACTGAGAGCTGAGTGCTTCGAGCAGCACAGCCTTGGGGAGCTGTCCCTGCACCAACACGGGCCACGGGAGCCTGTCTGCCAAAACTGCGGCGGCGGCAATCATGGCGCGCCGGCTGGTGAACAGGGCAAGGGTCCGGCCACCCGCCGCGAGGACGAGCGCCTCGATCTCGTCGTGGATCGCCGCCTCGGACTCAGGACGACGGCGATCCGGCAGCTGCGCCGCACAGTACAACAGACCTTGCGCCTTATAGGAAAAGGGGCTGCCGACGTCGATCTCGACGGTGGAATCGGAAGGGGCACCCATCCGGGCGGCAAGACCGCGCGGCAAGGTCGCGCTCGTCAGGACGACCGGCATTGCCGAGAACACCTGGGCGGACATGGTCTCGCTCACGTCCAGAGGCGCCGAATGCATCGCTGGCCGGATCCCGCCTGTGACCCAGACCACCTCGTCGCTCCCCGCCGAGACGCACGAAGCGAGCTCCTCACGACAGCGGTCGACTCCGAGCAGGGCCCTCAGGCAGCGCTGGGCCGCGTCACCACCACCGGGTCCGGTCCCCTGTCCTGCGACCTCGCCGCGAGATCCTCCGGAAGCGTCTGAGGCGCGCCGCAGCTCTGCGCCCAACCGTTCGAGCCGGTCGACCATGAGGCTGACGTGGTCGCCGATCTCGCCGCCCAGACCAGGAGGCAGGCGGCGGTCCTCCGCTTCGCCAAGCAAGTCCTCGAAGCGGGCTGCCGCGGCGAGGACCGCCTCGACAGCCCGAGCCGGTGCGGTGTCCTCTCCCCGCTGTGCCCGGCGGCCTGCCGCGACCAATGCACCCCGTGCCGCCGAAGCGAGCGCGCGGAGCCTTCCGGGGCTGACATCGACTCCGAGCGAAGCGGCAAGGACGTCCTCGAGCTCATGGGCTTCGTCGATGACGAGCGCGTCGTGCTCGGGCAGCACCTCTCCCCCACATCGCAGGTCGGCACCGAGAAGGTGAAGGTTCACGACGACGATGTCCGCGGCGGCTGCCCTCGCGCGAGCCGCCTCCGCGAAGCACTCGCCGCCCGAGGGACAGCGGCGAGCACCAGGGCACTCGTCGGCGGAGACGCTCACGCTCGACCAGGCCGGCACCGAGGGTTCGAACTCGAGCTCGGCCCGGTCCCCGCTGTCGGTCGAAGCCGCCCAGATCGCCAAGAGTCGCACCTCCTCGCCGATCCGCCGTGTCGCGATGGCCCGGGCCGAGCCGCTCGGCCGGGCGACATGTTCTGCCTCGGTCGCCCCGGCATCGAAGGTCTCGACATCTGGCGCCATACCCGGCCCGACGTCGAAGGGCGCGTCGAGCTGTTGCTGCTCACCGAGGCGCTCGAGCTCCTCGAGACGCTGACGACAGAGGTAGTTCGACCGCCCTTTGAGCACCGCCCATTTCACGGGATGGGCAAGACCCCTGACCACGAGCGGGAGGTCCTTGTTCGCGAGCTGGTCCTGCAGGGCCTTGGTCGCGGTCGCGACGACGACGCGCTTGTGGGAGCTGACCGCGGGCACGAGATAGGCGAGAGACTTGCCGGTCCCTGTCCCGGCCGCCACCGCGACGTGGCCGCCGGAGGCGAACGCCTTGGCGACCGCCTCGGCCATCTCGAGCTGGCCCGCGCGCACCTCGCCTGCGGGCAGGGTCGACACGACTCGCCGCAACAACTCGGCGACACCAGGTTCGGTCACACGCGGACGCTACCGGACGGCTGGTCGCGCGGCTCTGGGCAACACGATCAGGACTTGGCCCGTCCTCGCAGGACGCTGCCACCGAGAAACATGATGACGATCAGCGGCAACACGATGACCGCGACATATCCGTGGCGATGCAGAACGAGCGCGGCGCCAACGAAGACCAGTGTTCCGGCGAACAGCTCGGGCGCATCCCCGATCAGGAAGTCCTTCCAGAACTTCCCGAGGGCACTCAGCGCGCGGATGACAGAGGTCATGACGACGGACTGGATTGTGCCGCCATCGCCTCCCGCGCGGGCGCGAGCCTGCGCATGACGAACGAAAGCACAGCCGCCGTCGCGGCGAACACACCGACGAGAACGAGAATCATGAGGTCGCTGCCGGGCCAGTGAAGGCCGGAGCCCTCGCCGACCCAGAAGACTCCGAAGCTCGTCAACATGACGCCCACGGCGAGCTTCATGGCGTTCTCCGGGACTTCCGAGAGCTGGCGCGCGACCAGGTACCCGACCGCGCAGACCACGACCGCCGCGGCGGCGGCTGCAGCCGCTGCGAGCGCCAGATGACCCGAGCTCGCCCCGAGGGTGATCACGATGAGCACGACCTCCATGCCCTCGAGGAATACGCCCTTGAAGGCGACCGTGAAACCGGTCGCGTCGCGACGTCCGTGCCTCCACGACCCGGCCGCGCCGCGCTCGCTCGGTGCCTCCGGCCCGTCGGAGAGGCCCGCGACGGTCTTGGCGTAGATCGCGTCCTCGTCGTGCAGCGCTTTGTGGCCGCTCGCCCTCAGCACGGCCTTGCGCAGCCAGTCAAGGCCCAGCACGAGCAGGAGGGCGCCGATGACCACACGCAGCACGTTGATCGGAACGAGCCGGGCGAGCGGCACCCCGACAGCAATGACCAATGCGGCCAGCACGAGCGCGGCGGTAGCGGTCCCTTCGAGCGCAGAGCGCCACCCCCGGGTCACACCTGCTGCCGCGACGATGGTCAAGGCCTCGACCATCTCGACGGCGCTGGCACCGAACACTGCCAGTGCGAGCACAACGGTCGAAGTCGTCATCGCTGCCTCACCTCAACGCCTCACCGCCCGCCGAGCCTACCGCCCCAGGGCCAAGTGGAACCCGACGACGCGGAGCCCGCGAGAACGAGCCGACCTCGGCGGACGACTGCACCTGGCGGTGCCAGGCCTCGAGCGCGCCGAGAACCTCGGTCCGCGGACCGCAGACCGCGAGTCGCTCGACATTGCGCAAGTGGGAGACCCGGCCCACCTTCTGCCCCGTCAGGTCGTGAATGCCGATCTGCGCACCCACGTACCGCTTCGAGTCGAATTCGAGGATTTCGACGTGCCCGCGCGCTGCGCACATCGCGACAAGGTCCTCACGGCCGATCCAGGACTCGTCGTTGCACGACACCACTACGACGGTCGCGTCGATCCTGCCGACGACATCGGCAAGAGCAGCGGGCATCGTCTGTCTCGAGTTGAAATCGCTGTGGGTGGACGCGTTCTTCGAGTCGACCCGCTTGCACGCAACCCCGTAGTAGTCGGGCGCGTCCCAACGTATCAAGGTCTCCCAAACGTGGTAGTTGGTGAAGTAGCGATGTTGGTTGTAAGGCGGGTCGAGATACGCGAAGTCGACCGGACCGATGGACGCTACGGCCTTACGCGCGTCGGCGCGGATGGAGCGGCCCGGACCCACGAGCAGTTCGGGGACCCTGAGCGAGAGCGGGAGAAACGATCTCGGCGCCCATTGCTTGAGGTAGGCCATCTGCAGGCCCGTCGTCGAGTCGACTCGATCGGCAGCCTCGAGCAAGCTCGTGAGCACGATCGGGTACAGCGAACTTGCCCGGTAACGATCCTCGATCGCGTCGCGTATTACATCGACTCGCGCGCCGTTCTCGGGTCGCAGGTAGCGGGACTTCTCGCAGAAGACCTCGGTAAAATAGCCCCTCCGGCCCGGGAGGCCGTTTAGCTCGCCGATCGCCTCTACAAGCTCGGCATGGTCCACGGCTCGCGCGTCGGTGCTGACATAGCACTGAGCGAGCACCTCGGAGTAGGTGGCCGTGTCGACCGCGGTGACGAATGCTCCCTGGCGCTTCAACTCCTGGGCCACACGCGTCGTGCCCGTAAACAGGTCAGCGGCGGTCGAAGCACCACAACCGGATGCGAGCGCCGAGATCGTCTGGACCAGGCGGCGTTTCGAGCCAAGGTACTTGATCACATGTCACATCCCTGGCGAAGGGGGCACGGCGTCACTAGTGGGCCCGGGTCGTGGTGTCCAAGACCTTCGCGGAGTGCAGGCCGTCCTCGACAGCGGTCTGCGAGCCGGTCGCTTCTTCGAAGATCTCGCGCTCGACGACGAAGACCTCGAGCAGTCTTCCGAACTTCGGTTCCAATGTCTCGCGAACCACGCGTAACCCGATCTTCTCCGCGAGCCGCAACGACGCCAGGTTGGCCGGCTCGACGACCGCGACTATGCGATCGAGTCCAAGGCGGTCGAAACCGACCTTGAGGCTCGCGAGCGCCGCTTCGGTGGCGTAACCATCGCCCCAGTACCTGGGGTCGAGACGCCAACCGATCTCGACCTCACCTTCGATCTCGTGGAACCAGGTCGCCAGTTCCAGTCCGACGCAACCGATGAGTGGTCCGTCGCCACTCAGCTCGACGGCGTACTTGCCGAAGCCGTCGTGCTCCCACGTCTCGATGTAACGGCTCAGGCGGAGTTCTGTCTCCTCACGCGTCAGGCCCCTCGCGAAGGGGAACTCCCAGACCTCAGGCTGCGCGAACATCTGTGCCAACGAGTCGAGATCCGAAGAACGCCATCTGCGAAGCAGCAGCCGGGCGGTGGGAAGCTCCTCGGGGATCCTAGGGTCCGCCACCTTCGGGAGCATAACGGTCGTCGATGGCGAGATCAGGAAGCGGGTCTTGCGAGCCATAGACCTCGTCCGATGCAATACTCGGCTGGTGATCACGTCCGCATCGGTGGAATTGGGCGGGCCTCTCCGGATCGAGGACGTCGTAAGGGTCGCGCGCGGCAGCGGCGCGACGCTCAGTGACGAAGTCCTCCAGAGGGTCGAGGCTGCTAGGCAGGTGGTCGCTGACGCCGTCGAGGCTGGGGCGATCGTCTACGGAGTGACGACCGGTTTCGGGGGCCTGGCGAACGTGCGTCTGACACCCGATCACTCCACAGCTCTCCAGCACGGCCTCCTCCGATCGCACGCGGTGGCGGTCGGAAATGAACTGTCCGCAGAGGAAGTCAGGGCCATGCTCGCGCTGCGTGCGCACGTCCTGGCGCTCGGCCACTCGGGGGTCCGACGCATTGTCGTGCTGCGATTCGTCGAGATGCTCGACAACGACATCCTTCCCGTCGTGCCCGAGCAAGGCTCGCTCGGGGCGTCGGGTGATCTCGCGCCCTTGGCGCACCTCGCCCTTCCGGTCATCGGCGAAGGTGAGGTCCGGCTGGCGGGCGAGCGGCTCCCGGCCATGGAGGCGCTCCGCCGTTGCGGTCTCGAACCACTCGTGCTCGAAGCCAAGGAGGGCCTCGCTCTCATCAACGGCACACAGGGCATGACCGCCATCGGGGTGCTGGCGGCCTCAGCTGCAGGCCGGCTCGCCAAGATCGCGGACATCTCGGCTGCGCTCACCATCGAGGCCATTCTCGGGACCGACCGCGCATTCGATCCCCGGGTAATGGGGCTCCGCCCGCACCCGGGTCAGCTGGCTTCTGCCCGGAACCTCACGCGACTACTGGCAGGCAGCCAAATACTGTTGTCCCACCGCAAGAGCGACCACATAGTCCAGGACGCGTACTCGATACGTTGCGCTCCACAGGTCCACGGCGCGTTCCGGGACGTGGTGCGCCACAGCACCGAGACCCTCGAAATAGAGCTCGCCTCGGTTTCGGACAATCCCGTCGTGCTCACCGAGACCGGCGAGATCCTCTCGGGCGGGAACTTCCACGGCCAGCCCGTGGCGCTCGCGTGTGACTCGCTGGCCGCTGCAACAGTGGGGCTCGCTTCGATCTCCGAACGCAGACTCTTCAGGCTCCTCGACCCGAAGACCTCGAACGGCCTTCCCGCGTTCCTCGTCGGCGAGGCCGGCGTCAACTCTGGGTTCATGGTGTGCCAGTACACGGCCGCGTCTCTCGTGTCGGAGATGAAGAGCCTGGCGCACCCGGCCTCGGTCGACTCGATCACGTCCTCGGCAGGCCAGGAGGACCACGTCAGCATGGGCATGATCTCTGCCCGCCATGCACGGGAGTGTCTTCGCGATGCCGAGGCGGCCATCGCGATGGAAGTGCTCGCCTCCGCCCAGGCTTGCGACCTGAGGGCCCCTTTGCTCGCCGGGCCGGGCAGCCGCGCAGCGATCGCGTCACTGCGCAAGGTCGTGACAACCCTCGTCCACGACCGGGCACTCAAGCCCGACGTCGACGCGACGATCGAACTTGTTCGCTCCGGCGAGTTGATCGCCGCGGTGGAGGCAGAGATAGGCCAACTCGAGTAGAGCCCGCTCGACAGCGGAAGAGGGATTTCGATCTCCGGGACGCGTCCTCCCGGCAGGGTGGCCAGGGTTCCTGCAACAAGCGGGAGTAACTTCGGCGTGATGGCTGCCGCGAACCTAGATCCCGCTCGGATACCAAGGCACGTCGCCTGCGTGATGGACGGCAACGGCCGTTGGGCGCGCCAACGCGGGCTACCGCGCACCGCAGGCCATGCAGCGGGCGAGGAGGCGATGTTCGACACTGTCGAGGGAGCCCTTGATCTCGGCGTCGACTGGTTGACGATGTTCGCGTTCTCAACGGAGAACTGGCGGCGGCCTCCAGACGAGGTCCGCTATCTCATGCATTTCAACGAGGGCATCCTCACCCGCCATCGAGACGATCTGAACAGCAAGGGTGTGCGCATACGCTTCGCCGGCAGGCGGGACTGGCGGGTCCCCCGTCGCCTGATCAGGCACATGGACGAGTCGATCGCGCTCACGGCGGCAAACCGCCGGCTGACGCTCACGATCTGCTTCAACTATGGCGGCCGCGCGGAGATCATCGACGCAGTCCGACAGCTCGCTTCAGACGGCGTCTCCGCAGACAAGATCGACGAGAAAGCACTCCGGTCCCGGCTCTACTGGCCTGACATGCCCGATCCCGACGTCGTGATCCGCACCTCGGGTGAATTCCGCATCTCCAACTTCCTGCTCTGGGAGCTCGCCTATTCCGAGCTCGTCTTCACTGACGTCCTATGGCCAGACTTCCGCCGTGAGAACCTGTTCGACGCCGTGGGCGAGTACCAGAGGCGCGACAGGCGCTACGGAGGCCTCGAAGGGTGAATGACGAGTCCCGCGTGGAGTTCCGCATCCGCGACCACATCGGGGTCATCTCCGGCCTGTTCCTCGGTGCCGTCGCCTTCCTCTCGGTCGTCGCGTTCGCGGTAATGGGTGATGAGGCGGCGGTCACGCTGCTGGTCGTGATCGTTGTGGGGATCGGCCTCATTGCTCTCGGAACGCGGATGAGGGGCTGACCGGCGAGATGGCCACATACCACGACGAAGGTGTCGTGCTGCGGACGATCCGGCTCGGAGAGACTGACCGCATCGTGACCTTCGCGACCCCCGAGCACGGCAAGGTCCGCGCAGTGGCCAAGGGGATCCGCAAGACCAAGAGCCGGCTGAGCGGCCGCCTGGAACCGCTAACGCATGTGAACATGATGTGCTGGCGAGGGCGAGAGCTCGACGTCGTGAGCCAGGTCGAAGTCGTCGAGCATTTCAAGGCAATTCGTGGGGACCTCGAGCGCCTCCACGTCGCGATGACGATGCTCGAGGTCGTCGATCAAGTCGCGCTCGAGAGGCATGCCATGAAGGCGATGTTCCAGATGCTCGTGGGAGCGCTGAGGACCCTCGAAGACAGATTGTCGCCGGCACTGCTCGGCTCGTTTCTCTGGAAGCTCCTCGTACTCGAGGGGGTCGGTCCCTCGCTCGACCAGTGCGTCGGCTGCGGTTCGGACAGCGAGCTGGTCGCGTTCGACCCAGGAGAGGGTGGGTTTCTTTGCCGTACCTGCCGCCGTGGCCAGTCCGTCGGAACCGAGACGGTGATCCTGATCCGCCAGGTCCTGAGCGGGGGCCTGCGTGCCGCACTCGACCAGCCACCGAGCCGCGCGACCGCGGAGTCCGAGCGCTTGGCCATGCTCGCGGCCGAATACCACCTGGACCGAAGGTTGCGCTCGGCGCATCGGGGGGCGGAGATCTCGACGGTCGCTTGGCAGGGTTGGTCGACAACGATCGGCTTGGATGCTGTTCCCGCAGACCAGGTACCCGACGCCGAGGCCGCCCCGTCGGCGGGGCTGACGCCGGGCGTCGGTCCCGTCCCCGCCGCCGGCGGAGGATCGCCACCGCTCGCCAGCTAGCGACCGGTCGCGCGAAGTCGGTACGCCGGGCGGCCAGCCCGGTGCACCGGTCACCTGCAAGTAACCTGCCGCCATGCCGACATCATCTGAGCGCTCGACCGACCCGGGTCTGTTCGACGCCGTTGTCAACCTCTGCAAGCGGCGAGGTTTCGTCTTCCCTTCAGCCGAGATATATGGCGGGATCCGCTCGACCTACGACTACGGTCCGCTCGGCGCCCTCATGCTCCGCAACGTCCGCGAAGCCTGGTGGCGGGCGATGATCCAAGAGCGCGACGACGTGGTTCCGATCGATGCCGCGATCCTGACAAACCCCAGGGTCTGGGAGGCCTCGGGCCACCTGGCGACGTTCACCGACCCTTTGGTCGACTGCCGTAGTTGCAAAGAGCGCTGGCGAGCGGACCAGATCGGGGACACCTGCCCCAGTTGCGGCTCTAAGGACTTGACCGAAGCTCGGCCGTTCAATCTCATGTTCAAGACCTACGTCGGGCCGGTCGAAGGCGACACTTCGGTTGCCTACCTCCGTCCCGAGACGGCTCAGGGCATGTTCGTGAATTTCCTCAACGTCCTGACCACGATGAGGCGTAGGCCACCGTTCGGGATCGCCCAGCTAGGAAGGGCATTCAGGAACGAGATCACACCCGGTAACTTTGTGTTCCGCACACGAGAGTTCGAGCTGATGGAGCTGGAGTTCTTCGTCCCACCTGCAGACGGCCCGCGATGGCACCAGTACTGGTGTGACGAACGGCTCGCTTGGTACAAGCGCTACGGCATCGCCGGTGAGAAGCTGCGCCTGCGCCCGCACGAGACCGAAGAGCTCTCGCACTACTCCGCGGGCACCACTGACGTCGAGTTCTTCTTCCCCTGGGGCTGGGGCGAGCTGGAGGGCATCGCCAACAGGACTGACTTCGACCTCCGTGCTCACCAGGAGAGCTCGGGCACCTCTCTCGAGTACTTCGACCAGGCAACGAACGGGAGCTACCTGCCGCATGTGATCGAGCCCGCAGCAGGAGCGACGCGAGCCATGATGGCGTTCCTGTTGGCCGCTTACGACGAGGACGAGATCGGCGGCGAACGACGAGCGGTGCTGCGCCTTCACCCGAAGCTGGCTCCCTATCAAGTCGCCGTGCTCCCCCTCTCCAAGAAGGACACTCTCGCGGCTCTTTCGAGAGATGTCCTGCACCGCCTTCAGCGCCATTTCATGTGCGAATTCGACGAGACCCAGTCGATCGGCCGGCGCTACCGGCGCCAAGACGAGATCGGCACGCCCTTCTGCGTGACCGTCGACTTCGAGAGCCTCGAGGACAATCAGGTGACGGTCCGCGATCGCGACTCGACCGAGCAGATGAGGCTCCCGATAGTCGATCTCGTCGCGCACCTTCTCGGACGATTCGACCTCTGAAGCAATTCCGGTCTCGCAGGGCGCAACCGACAGCTCGTTTTGGGCCGCGAGCCGTGACTCGTTTAGGCTCAAGCTTGCCGCGACGACTTCTAGGAGGCCCCCCCATGACCTACGTGTACGACTTCGACCACGCGCATCCTCGTCCGCCCATGGAGCTCAAGGACCTCCTCGGCGGGAAAGGCGCGAACCTGGCCGAGATGACCTCGGTGCTGGGCCTTCCGGTGCCACACGGCTTCACGATCTCGACCGACGCCTGCCGGGCGTACATGTCGAAAGGCTGGCCAGACGAGCTCGACGCCGAGATCGCCGAGCACCTCACGAAACTCGAGGAGCGCATGGGACGCCGGCTCGGCGACCCGGACGACCCGTTGCTCGTCTCTGTCCGCTCAGGCGCGAAGTTCTCCATGCCGGGCATGATGGACACCGTCTTGAACCTCGGGCTCAATGACCGGTCGGTCGAGGGCCTCGCCAAGCAGACCAATGACGAGCGGTTCGCGTTCGACTCGTACCGGCGTTTCGTGCAGATGTACGGCCGCATCGTCCTCGGGGTCCCGGGCGAGGAGCTGGACGGGCCACTAGACGCCCTGAAGGAGCGCACAGGGGCCTCGGACGCGGAGCTGCCTGCGGCGGCGCTGCAAGGCCTCGTGGACGAGCTGAAGGGCGTTGTAGAGCGAGTGACGGGACACCCATTCCCCCAAGCACCGATCGACCAGCTTCGCGGCGCGATCGAGGCCGTGTTCGCCTCCTGGAACGGGGCCAGGGCCGTCGCCTACCGCGTCCGGGAGCACATCCCGAACGATCTAGGCACGGCGGTGAACGTGCAGGCAATGGTCTTCGGCAACCGCGACGAGAAGTCCGGCACCGGCGTCGGATTCACCCGTGACCCGGCCACCGGCGCCAAGGGCGCCTACGGCGACTTCCTGGTCAACGCCCAAGGTGAGGACGTAGTCGCCGGCATCCGCAACACCGAGCCGCTCTCCGCTCTGGGGAGCAAGTTCCCCTCGATCTACGAGGAGCTCCTGGGGATCTTCGCCAGGCTTGAAGCGCACTACAGGGACATGTGCGACACCGAATTCACCATCGAGCAAGGCAAGTTGTGGATGCTACAGACACGCGTCGGCAAGCGAACGGGCCGCGCCGCGCTCCGCATGGCAGTGGACATGGTCGATGACCCGGCCATCGCTCTCACTCACGCCGAGGCGCTGCAAAGGACGAGCGCCGAGCACATCGAAGCGGTGCTGCACCCGCAGTTCGCGCACAACAGCTCACCAGTGTTGGCCAAAGGGCTTGCCGCTTCGCCCGGTGCCGCGGTCGGCGCCGTGTGCTTCACCGCCGATGATGCCGCTGCTGCGGCTGCCAGAAACGAGCACGTGATCCTCGTGCGCAACGAGACCTCCCCCGAGGACGTGCACGGCATGCTCGCGGCAGAAGGCATCCTGACCGCGAGGGGCGGCCTGGTCAGCCACGCTGCGGTTGTCGCTCGAGGCTGGGGCAAGCCGGCAGTGGTAGGCGCCGAAGCCCTACGTATCAGCGCATCCGACAAGCTCTTCCGCGTCGGAGACACTGTCGTCCGCGAGGGGGACGTGATATCGATCGACGGCTCGGAAGGCACGGTGGTGGTCGGAGCGGTTCCGCTCATCGCAGCCGAAGCGCCCCCGGAACTGACAAAGCTGCTCGGCTGGGCTGACGAGGTCCGCGCGGGACGCCTCGGGGTTCGTGCCAATGCCGACACCGGCGACGATGCGGCGAACGCGCGCCATCTCGGAGCCGAGGGGATCGGCCTGTGCCGGACCGAGCACATGTTCTTCGGAGATGACCGGCTGCCGATCATGAGACGGATGATCCTGGCGTCGACACCCGAGGAGGAGGCCGCGGCGCTCGAAGAGCTGAGAGCTGCACAGAAGGCCGACTTCCTTGGGATCCTCGAGGCCATGGACGGCCTGCCCGTGATCGTCCGCGGGCTCGACCCGCCCCTTCACGAGTTCCTCCCCAACGTCGAGTCCCTACTCGTCAAGCAGGCGAAAGAAGGCCTCAGCACCGAGGAAGAGAAGCTCCTTGAGGCAGCCATGTCGTGGCGTGAGGCCAACCCGATGATCGGTGTGCGTGGCGTGCGGCTCGGGGTCTTGAAGCCTGGACTGTACGCAATGCAGGTGCGCGCCCTCATGGAGGCCGCCTACGAGCGTGCGGCTGCCGGCGGCCACCCGATCGTGGAGATCATGATCCCGTTGACCATCTCCCGCGAGGAGATGGCTCTCGCCCGCTCCTGGGTCGTCCAGGCCCTCCAGGACGCTGCGCCAAAGGGCGGAGACGCCGAGGCGGCCAAGCGGATAGAGGTCGCCATCGGCACGATGATCGAGACTCCACGGGCTGCGTTGCTCGCTGACCAGATCGCCGAGGTGGCGGACTTCTTCTCGTTCGGGACAAACGACCTCACCCAGATGACCTTCGGCTTCAGCCGCGACGACGTCGAGGGCAGGATGATGGCCGCTTACCTCAGCCAAGGACTGCTCAGTGCGAACCCGTTCGAAAACGTCGACACGGCCGGTGTGGGCGAGCTCGTTCGCATTGCGGTCGAGCGCGGACGCGCCGCGCGTCCGGGCCTCAAGATCGGCGTCTGTGGCGAGCACGGAGGCGACCCGGCTTCGATCGACTTCTTCGCCAGGGCAGGACTCGATTACGTCAGCTGCTCGCCGTTCCGGGTGCCTGTTGCGCGGCTCGCAGCAGCGCACGCGGTGCTCGCGATTGACGCCGAGAAGGCCAAGCAAGCTTCGGCGTAGCACGAGATCGACAGCGCTAAGCGCGGGCGCCGCCTCTCGGGCGCGCCCGCGCATGCACGCGGTACCGTCCAAGTGATGGCGATTCCCGACGACGACGTGGTTGCAGTTCGCTCCGCGACCGACATCCTCGCCCTGATAGGTGAGTACACGCCGCTCAAGCGGATTGGGCGGCGCTATGTCGGCTTGTGCCCGTTTCATGCCGAGAAAACGGGGTCCTTCTCGGTCAATGCGGAGGAGGGACTCTATTACTGCTTCGGATGCCAGGCCTCCGGGGACGCGATCACCTTCCTTCGGAATATCGAGGGCTGCGACTTCGTCGAGGCAGTGGAGCGCCTGGCGGCACGAGCCGGGATCGCGGTCCGCCATGACACGGGCGGGAAGGACCAGCCCGACCGCGAAGGACGCAAGGCGCTGCTCGGGGTCATGGAGCGGGCGGTCGCGTTCTACCACGAAGAGCTGCTGAGCCAACCGGGCGCGAAACGTGCAAGGCAGTACTTGCGGTCGCGGGGCTACGAGGGCGATACCGTGCGCCAGTTCACCCTGGGATGGGCACCTGAGGCAGGCAGGTCGCTCGTGGGAGCGGTCCGGGCACCCGCTGACCTGCTCGTCAAGGCAGGTCTCGCCCATCAGGGCCAAAACGGGCTGCGTGATGCCTTCCGCGGTCGCGTCATCTTCCCGATCTTCGATCCGACGGGTAAGGCGATCGGGCTCGGTGGCAGGATCCTGCCCGGTGCTGGCGAAGGGGCCGGCCCCAAGTACCGCAACTCACCCGAGACGCCGATCTATTCGAAGAGGCGCACCCTTTACGGCCTCAATTGGGCCAAGCACTCCATCGTCCAAACGGGCGAAGTGATCATCTGTGAGGGTTACACAGACGTCATCGGCTTTTTCACCGCTGGCCTGCCACGAGCGGTCGCCACGTGTGGGACGGCGCTGACCGAGGAGCACTTCCGCCTGTTGGGGCGGTTCGCGAAACGCGTCGTCCTGGCCTTCGATGCCGACTCGGCCGGCCAGTCTGCTGCCGCCCGCTTCTATGAATGGGAGAAACGTCACGAACTGGAGGTCGCTGTCGCCGCCCTGCCCCCGGGCAGTGATCCGGCAGACATCGCCATGCGCGAGCCGCAGGTGTTGAGGGACGCGGTCGGGCAGGCGAGCACCTTCCTCTCCTTCAGGGTGGAACGCGCCCTCGCCTCGAGCGAGCTCAAGACCGGCGAGGGAAGAGCCCGCGCCGGCGAGGCTGCTCTGGCAATGGTGGCCGAGCACCCCAATGAGCTTGTCCGCGATCAGTACCTGGTCACGGTGTCTGACCGGACGAGACTTGACCTCGAACGTCTGCGCCCGCTTCTCGACTCGCTCGTCCGGGCCTTCGCGGCTTCCGGAGGGAAAACTCCCGTCGAGTCCGGCAAACCCTCATCGGGCGGGCGGGTCCGGACCTCGGACGAGGAACCGCCGTGGGAGCCGGATCCTGAGGAAGTCACGGATCCTCTCGTGAACGGCTCGCGGCCGGCACCGCGTGCCTCCACCTCTCCAAGGCGTTCGGGCGTCACGCCATCGGGCGAACGTGCAGGGCGCGACGCCCTCGTGCTCGCGGTTCGCGAACCGCAAACCATGGCTGGGCGATTGAACGAGGCCCTGTTCGCCGACCCGTCACAGCGGGCCGCACTCAGGGCACTTACCAACTCAAAGAGCCTGCATGAAGCAATAGAGGGGGCAGACGAGGAGGTGGCGGATCTGCTCAGGCGCCTCGCGGTTACCGAGCCCGACGCTGACCCGGACCAGACCGTGACTGCGCTCGCACGCTCCGCCGCCCAGGTCGCACTCGGCGAGATCGAGGCCGATGCGAGACAGGCCGAGGCCGAGGCCGACACGGCCCGGCTTGCCGCGGCCGGAGCCGCCATTGGCTGGTTGAAGTCCGAGCTGGAGCTACTGCAGGAGCCGGGAACGGCCGATAGGACTTCACCGGCCGTGAGTGACGCCGCGAATCGATTGGTAGCGTGGCTGTCGCAGCGCTATCTGGAGGCGAGATGACCGGCACGACCGAACAGGCCCCCGAGTCGGGCGTCAAGGCCCCCACGGCCGGCACCAGCTCGGCTAATGGCGCCGCGGACGCCCACCGGCCGCCGCAGGCCGAGCAGCCCGTGGGGGACCTGGACGGAATCGTGGCCGACGCACTCGACCTGAGCAGGAACGGTGCAAGCCTCCCCAAGCCTCGCTCTCGTGTCATCCAGATTCCGATGTCGGTCGGGAGCGGGAATGGCGATACCCAGGCAACCGATCCGGTTCGCGCCTATCTGAAGGAGATCGGGCGCGTGTCACTGCTTTCGCCCGAGCTCGAGGTTCTCTGCGCACGCAAGATCGAGGCTGGTCAGGAGGCTGCGGCGGAGCTGGCGGCCCACAGGGCGTCGGGGACCTTGGACAAGGTTGCCTTCGAGGAACGCCGAGCCGCTGAACGGGCGATCCATGAGGGCTCAGAGGCCAAGGATCTCCTCATCGAGGCGAACCTTCGACTAGTGGTCTCGATCGCAAAGCGCTATCGCAATCGCGGGATGGCGTTCTTGGACCTGATCCAGGAAGGCAATCTCGGCTTGATGCGCGCGGTCGAGAAATTCGACTATCGCCGCGGCTTCAAGTTCTCCACCTATGCCACTTGGTGGATCCGCCAGGCCATTACACGCGCGGTCGCCGACCAGGCCCGAACGATCCGCATCCCGGTCCACATGGTCGAGACGATCAACAAGATTGTGCGCACCCAGCGGCAGCTATCTCAAGAACTCGGCCGTGAGCCCACCGTCGACGAGATCTCCATACGGACGCAATTCCCTGTCGAAAGAGTACGCGAGCTCCAGCGAATCAGTCAGGACACCATTTCCCTGGAGCAACCGATAAGCGAGGAAGAGGACTTCAGCCTTTCGGACTTGATCGAGGACCACACTGCCGAGGTGCCGGTCGACGCAGCCACGCGAATGCTACTGAACGAGGCTGTGAAGAGGGCCCTCTCGGAGCTGAGCGAACGCGAGCAGGAAGTCGTGAGGCTTCGTTTCGGCCTGGACGACGGTCGGATCCGGACCCTCGAGGAGGTCGGTCAGATCTTCGGAGTAACGCGGGAGCGGATTCGCCAGATCGAGATGAAGACACTCGCGAAGCTGCGTCACCCGATGGTGTCACGCCCTCTTCGGGACTACGTGGAAGGCGACTGAAGCCGAGCGCCGGCTCAGGTCCTTCTTGCCGCCTCCGAACGTCGCGGCGAGACGGCGCTCTCGAAAATGGCGACAACTCGTTCCCGAGCGAGGTTCCCGACAGGGCCGCGCAGCAGGTCGCTTGCTCTTTCCCGAGCCAGGTCACCCAGTGCGAGCATCTTTTCCGCCTTCAGTTCTGCCGCGCGCACGCTCGGGCTGCTGCGCCCCACCCATTCCAATGTCGGTGCTGAGCGCTGGCGGCTCGCGATCGGGGCGTGAACTTGGCGCGCCTTTCTGGTCAGGTAGACGCCAGCTGCACACCCCACGACGAACCCGGTCCTGAACCGCATCCGCCTTTCTTACATCGCGCGACCGGGAACCGCCAGCGCGAATCAACCGGGCCCCCGTCGCGACGTCGTAGTCGAGGTCGGATACGAGTCTCTAGGTCCGTCCGGCGGGGCTCTCGGACAGTCGTCGGTCGACCTCGCTCAGCCCGTATAGGCTTCGCGCTGACTTCCGGGGTAGCTCAATAGGCAGAGCACGCGACTGTTAATCGTGTGGTTGAGAGTTCGAGTCTCTCCCCCGGAGCTGCTACACCGCATCTCGGTTCCTGCCGAGGTCAAGCGCACCTGCAGGCCCCGGGCCTTGTGACGCGAACCGGCAGGCCCGCTACTGGTGAGCCCACGGCTGGGGCGCGTAGGTGCCGTCACGTCGTACCGAGAGGTCGTGTGCCCAGGTCAGCACATGGTATGGACCGACAGCTGCCACGTGTTGGGGCGGCCCAAACGATGCCAGCGCCGACTGCGCGTCGACGCCTCCCCAGGGAGCTGTCGCGTTGTAGACCAAAAACTCGAAACCTCCGCCGTACCAAGCCGAACTCGACAGCCTCGTATACCGAACGACGTGGTAACTACTGGAATTCGTGACTACCGGGCGGACAACGACCGAATCTGAGGACTCAACCGTGACGATCGAGGCGCTCCAGTAGTCGCCGATTCCCTTGGTGAGATGGTGCTGCTCGAGATACGCCGCCAGTCTCACGGCCGGTTGCGTCGGTGACCGAGTCGTGAGGGTGTTCACGAAGGTCGTCGCGTACCCGATAACCACGAGACCAGCAACCCCGGCCAGAACAATTCTCGGCCATCCGACCCTTGCGCGCTCTGCAAGCTGACTCGCCAGGCGCGCGCCGAGGATCGAGCCGAACACCACCGCGGACGTCAGATAGCGGCCGAAAGGCGACACCGACGAGAAGGAAAACCACACGAAGGTGGCGCAACCACCGAAGAAGCCGAAGACGAGCACATCCTCGAACCAGGCCGCCTCCCGGCGATCCGGGTCCGCATCGTCGGCGGAGGACGATCGCTCGCCTCTGCGCGCAATCGAGCGCAAGACCGAGCGGACGATCGTCACGAGCGCGACAACGATCGCCACGACACTCAGACCCAGTCCGACCGCGTGTGCAACCCCGAGAACCGGCGGTACTCCCGGCAGTCCGAACGGCCGGGACCCGACACCGTCCAGCGCCGCCCCCCAGGTGACGACGTGATAGGTGTTGTGGAACATCTGGCCGAACGGCGCCCGAGGATTGGCAGCACCGATCGTGTAGGTCCCGACGAGAAGCGCGATTCGGCGTACCAGCTCGGCAACCACGAGGCTGCTCAGTGCCGCCGTGACCGCAGGAGCACCGGCTCTCCATCGCCGGGCCCGCAGCGCGGCAACGACCCCCGCAAGGGCAATCGGTGCCACTCCTAGAACCGCAGTCTGGAGGTCTCCGAGCATGCCTGCCGCGAGGAATACAACCGCCACGAGCCAACCCCAGCCAAATCGAGCTCTCCGCAGCGCCACGCACGCGATGAGGCACCACAGCGTCGTTACAACATGGAATGGTCCGATGAGAAAGAACTGTGCGAAGGCATGCGTTGGCAGACCGAGCAGCAGGACCACGGTCCCTGCCGCAACAAGTCCGCTCCGCCGGCTTCGACCGCGTTGGGCGATCCACGCTCCGACTCCGATGACGCCGACGGCGATGACCGCGGGCACGAGGTGAAGCAGTTGTGGATGCACTCCGCCGACAAGGACGGCAACTGAGTAGACGGGCGCGTCCACCAACCAGAACGAGTCGAGCGACAGAGCCCAGTGGGTGAGCGTGAAATTCCCGAGCAACGCCTTGCCCTCGAGGATCACGCTGGCCCCGTCCGAGCTCGCAGGATAAGCGTGTACGGACGCGAGGTACAGCAGGCCGACGAGCACTAGCGAACCCACGACCCACGCGCACCACAGGACGAATCGCCAAACGGACAGGTCCCGGTGACCGTCGCCGTCTCGATGTCGCACCGCCGGATGTTAACCAATCACCATCCGTGTACCCCAGCCGGACCTCTACCGACCCCCTTCGTCGGCGTCGCGACAATCGCGGCAACTGCAGGACGCCGAACGGCACCAGGGCCCGAGGCCACCTCACCGAACACACACACCCAGTCAGCTACCGGCCGGCGGGGCACGAGGCACTCGACTGCTTCGCGCCACCTGTCCTCAGGCGTAGCATCCGAAGACACGGTTGGGGCGTACAGCAGTCCACCAACCTGTCTTCAGGAAAGGGCCCGTAGCTCAGTGGTCAGAGCAGGGGACTCATAATCCCTTGGTCG
>PLKG01000038.1 GCA_003140595.1 Acidimicrobiaceae bacterium
AGATGATCTTCATAGGTGACGCCTTGTTCCCCGGGGGCAACGACTACCCGGCTCAAGAGGCAGGCGTTGCCTGCATCCCGGTCAGGGGCCCCGGGGAGACGAAGCTTGTGATTCAGGCCATCGCCGCTTGTCTCAATTGCCATCAGGACTCGACTTCGTCGGGCGACAGCCGATGACGGGCTTTCGGTTGCAGCCCCTGGGGCAGGTGATGGAGCCGGAACCGGGCAACCCGCTGGAGGTTGAAGGCGTCCTCAACCCCGAAAGCGCCTTCTGCTCGGATCGTTGTGGGAATAGCACAGGCCGCGTCGGGACCAAACGAGCCCGTCCGATCAAGTCAGGTGGTAGGCACAGATGAGCGGAAAGGCCGATCCTCGAGAACTGCTGCAGAGGTACTCGGGCAACCCGATCCTGCGCCCGAACGACCTTCCCGAGATGGTCAACGCGGTGCTCAACCCGGGCGCCACGGTCATCGACGGTCGAACCCTGCTCCTGTTACGCGTCGAGCACCGCACCGGCCTTTCCTCTCTTGTAGTCGCGACCAGCCAGGACGGGCTCACACACTGGGAGATCGACCCCGTCGCGGGACTGAAGCCCCAGGATGGATTCGAGGAGCACTGGGGGATCGAGGACCCGAGGATCACCCGCGTCGGTGACGAGTACTTCGTCGTCTACGTCGGGTACTCCCCCGCCGGGCCGCTCGTCTGCCTGGCCAGGACGCGTGACTTCGTGCAATGGGAGCGCAGCGGTGTCCTGCAGACGCCCGAGGACAAGGACGCGGCGCTGTTCCCTACGACCTTCGGTGGGCGGTGGGCATTGATCCACCGGCCGGCACCTGCCATGTCAGGGGTGGGCACTCACATCTGGTTGTCGTTCAGCCCCGACCTACGCCACTGGGGCGATGCCCGCGTGCTGCTCGCGGCACGTCACGGTGGTTGGTGGGACTCCAACAAGATCGGGCTCGGTCCACCACCACTTCTCACCAAGGACGGCTGGCTGCTCTGCTACCACGGGGTTCGCGTCACCGCATCCGGGTCGATCTACAGGCTCGGCCTGGCCCTTTTGGACAAGGACGACCCGACAAAGGTGCTCGCGAGGGGAAACGAGTGGATCTTCGGCCCCGAGGAAGCCTACGAACGATCAGGAGACGTGCCCGACGTCGTGTTCCCCTGCGGTTGGATCCTGCGCGACGACGGCGACACCCTGCACATCTACTACGGCGCCGCCGACAGCGTCGTGTGCGTGGCCGAGGCAAGCCTTACAAGGCTCCTCGGCTACCTCGAAGAGCACCCGTCCGCGCTGGACGAGGAGCACCCGTACCAGCTTGATGCGGACGGCAGGTCTCCGAGCGGGACCCCGGACGTCGCGCAATGAGCCTGGCCGCACCGGCACGCATCCGAGCTGACGTCGGGGTCCGCGGCATCACAAGCGTCACCGCCGAGCCGGGCCTGACGCGCCGCGACTAGATGAACTCGGCAACCTGCTCGGCACCCATGTCGCTCACGGCCCGGTCTCTCCCCGAGTTGCCGCGCAGTAAAGCTCGCCCCTTGGCCTCCGAATGCGGCACGTCTGCATCCTCTGCTCCTTACAAAGGGACAACATTCGCGCTTTTGAGATCGCCCTTTTTCGACCGATGCGTTCATACCTTCGGTCCGAGTTGGCAGCATGCGGTGCGCACACGACGGTCATCGCTGCCCGAAGCAAACCCAGTACAGTTCGTTCAGAGGATAGGCCATGAGCAGACAACCACCAGCTGACCGCCCCATATACAGCCTTCTACCCAGGGACGTCGAGGGCTTTGATTGTCTCGCTGAGCTTGCTCTGGATATGCGCTCCTCGTGGAACCACGCCGGCGACAAAGTGTGGCGGCTACTGGATCCTGAGCTCTGGGAGCNNCGGTCTCGCGGGACAAACTCGAACGCGAGCTGGCAGAACCCTCCTTCCGTGAGAACATCTCTGCCCTACTTCGGGCTAAGCGTCACGCGACGGAGACGCCGGCATGGTTTCAGCAGCATCATGCACAGGCGCCTCTCACCTGCGCAGCGTATTTCAGCANNTGGAGTTCATGTTGAGCGAAGCGCTGCCCATTTATTCCGGTGGGCTCGGCAATGTCGCCGGCGATCAGCTCAAAGCCGCCAGCGACTTGGGGGTGCCGGTCGTCGGCATAGGCCTGCTCTACCAACAAGGCTATTTTCGCCAGGTCATCGACAACGACGGCGCGCAACAGGCGCTCTTCCCCTATAACGATCCCGGACAGTTGCCGATCACCCCGTTACGCCAGCCGAACGGCGAATGGCTCAGGCTCGAGATTGCTTTGCCCGGCTATTCTGTCTGGCTCCGCACCTGGCAGGTCCAGGTTGGTCGCGTAAAGCTCTACTTGTTGGACAGTAATGACGCCGCCAACATCCCCGCCCGTCGAGGGATCACCAGCGAGCTTTACGGCGGTGGCCCAGAGCTGCGCCTCACCCAAGAGCTGCTTCTCGGGATTGGAGGCTGGCGGCTGCTCGTCGCGCTCGGCATCCAACCGGAAGTCTGTCACCTGAACGACGGGCATGCAGCCTTCGCTGTGCTGGAGCGCGCCCGTAGCTTCATGCAAGACACCTCACAGCCATTCGACGTCGCGCTGGCGGTCACGCGGGCCGGGAACCTCTTTACTACCCACACGGCGGTAGCAGCTGGCTTTGACCGATTCGCTCCGGACCTGATCGAGCAGTACCTCCGTCGATACTCTGAGGAGCGCCTTGGCATATCGTTCCACGATCTACTCGCGCTTGGCCGACAGAACCCGGATGACTCGTCGGAACCTTTCAACATGGCCTATCTGGCAATCCGCGGGAGCGGCGCAGTCAACGGCGTGAGCCGGTTGCACGGGGAGGTCAGCCGGCGCCTCTTCGAGCCCCTGTTCCCCCGCTGGCCAGCAGACGAAGTACCCGTCGGATACGTGACTAACGGGGTTCATGTGCCGAGCTGGGACTCGGCTGCAGCCGACGACCTCTGGACCGAAGCCTGTGGAAAGGACCGCTGGCTGGGGCCGACAGAACACCTGGAGCATGAGATTCGCCAGATCTCCGACGCCAGGCTCTGGCAGTTGCGCACTACCAGCACCAAGTCTCTTGTTGAATACGCTCGCGGGCGGTTGTCCAGGCAGCTAACGGCCTCCGGCGCGTCGTCCGAGGCGATCAGTGAGGCGGAGCACCTGTTTGATCCCAACGCGTTGACACTGGGCTTCGCGCGGCGCTTCGCGACCTACAAAAGGCCCAACCTGCTGCTGCATGACCCAGAGCGTCTGCTTCGTCTGTTGACGAACCCGGAGCACCCGGTGCAGCTCATCCTTGCCGGCAAGGCTCATCCGGCAGACCAGGCGGGGCAGGCCTTGATCCAAGAGTGGATGCACTTCATCCGTCAACCCGAGGCCCGCCCCCATGTCATGTTCCTCAGTGACTATGACATGCAGTTGACCGAGCGCCTGGTACAGGGCGTGGACGTCTGGCTCAACACGCCACGGCGGCCCTGGGAGGCGAGCGGCACAAGCGGCATGAAGGTACTCACAAATGGAGGCGTCAATCTCTCAGAACTGGACGGCTGGTGGGCCGAGGCGTACACGCCGGAGGTGGGCTGGGCGTTAGGAGACGGGCAAGAGCACGGCGACGACCCGGACTGGGACGCAGCCGAAGCCACAATGCTCTACGAGCGGCTCGAACGGGAAGTGGTCCCTGAATTCTATGCCCGCGGCGAACAGGGTATCCCTACCGCCTGGGTGGCGCGGATGCGGGAAAGCATGGCACTGCTGACACCGCGCTTTTCCGCCAACCGCACCGTGCGCGAGTACACCGAGCAGCGCTACATCCCAGCTGCTGCTGCCTATCGTTTACGCACGGCCAATGAGTCCGCGATTGGCACGCAAATTGTCCGTTGGCAGCAGCATCTAAAGGAGAAGTGGCCCACGCTGCACTTTGGAGAGCTGAAAGTGGCGACTCGTGATGGGCACCACGTGTTTGAGGTCGAGCTGTTCCCTGATGACATCGACCCTGAGGCGGTGAGGGTGGAGCTTTACGCGGAGGGCACCAACGACGCTGCAGGAAAGGAAATGGAGCGGGACCGCGGGCCGACCGGCAATGCGGCTGGGGACACCTATCGCGTATCGGTGTTGGCGACCCGTCCCGCAACGGACTATACAGCGCGAGTCATACCCCGCTTTGCCGGGGTTGCAGTACCCCTGGAAGTGAATACCATTCTTTGGCAGCGATGAACCAGCCAATGGTGCTGCCGCTGGCGGGCGCGGGCTAGCCAACAGCTTCTTGTCGTGCCGCACGAGGGGCGGGGCCAGGTGGAAAGAAAGCAGCTGGAACTAGTCGAATGAGTGAGACGAATCGACATCCACGACAGATGCCGATAAGCGCCCACGTCGATGCCGGCGAGAGACCAAAGACCGGATCGCCTCAACCCCTGTGATCCCCGAATCAGAGGAGACCGATTTCCGCGCTGTCGCGCTAGAATGGACCTCGCCTTCTACAGCGAGGGTCAATAGAGGCGCTCGGCGTCTCGAAGGATCGCGAAAGCAAGGTCACCCAGCCCCCATGACGTCCACGCCCGAGCCAATGCAACTGAGCAGCCATCACCGCGACACCCTTCTGAAAATTCTTCAGCACCCGGCAGGCCACAACATTGAGTGGCTAGCCGTCATGTCGCTCCTCGATGTCGTGGCTTCTGTCGAGGAGCAACACGACGGTAAGTTCCTCGTGACTCTCGGATCCGAGACCGAGACGCTCGAACGTCCCAGGAACAAGGACATCGACGTGCAGCAGGTCGTCGACGTGCGCCGCATGTTGAGAAACGCCGGCTATGGGTCCGAGGTGGAGGATATCGAGGCCTGACCGAACCTTGCGGGTCCGTTCCGAGTAGCGACACAACATTGGCAGGCCGTGGCGAAGGCGAGCCTCGAGAGCTGTTCCGGCAATCGCCGGGCAGTGCCAACGCCTCGCTGTGGGTTCGGAGGCTTCGCGTTCCCGACCTCGGGCATGTCCCTGACCTGATAGCGCACTCGAGGCCAGCGTTCGGCCGACCTATCGACTGCTCCCGTCCTTTGAAGCTCGCCTTGTCTAGCTGCTACGGCGTGACCGCAAGGGCGCTGGCCAGTAGCCCGACCTTTATCGGATTGCCTACCGTGTCGGTCGCCGTGGCGACCGGGATGACGCTTCCCGGGGCCTTCTTCGGTTGCGAGGCTATCGGTGGCCCCTGGTAATCGCTGCCGGGCGTGAGAACGTAAACGAACTTGTCGTCGGGATTGGCCGCGAGGGCTGTGTCGTCGGTTCCAACCTTGATCGGCCGTCCCGCGCGACCAGTTGATGCGTCGAGGTCCACGAGCGTGCTCGCCGTCTTGCCCGCGCCTTGCCCCAGCACGTAGATGTGGGCGCCGTTCGGCGTGATAACGACGAAGAATTGCCCTTTGGTTGGCATGCCAGTGAGTGGGACCACCTTGCCGATCTGGTTGGTTGCAGTGTTGATCGAAGTGAGATCGACCTTGCTGGATCCGGCCACGAGGCCGGGGGCGGGTGTGGTGAGAACCCAGGCCGTCTGGCCATCGGGTGCGAGGGCGATGACTTGCGCGATGCCCCCGAGCGCGATGGCCCTACCGGGTAGGTTCGTCGCGGTTGCGATCGGGATCACCGCGTCCTGGTCGAACGCGTAGGCGGTCACGCCGTTCAGCGTGATCGCGATGCCCTGCGCGGCGACGTGGATCGCCTTCTCGGGCGTGTCCGTGGCGAGGTTGATCGGGGTGATCGTCGTCGGGTCCCCATTGATGGCATTCGAGTCGGTCACGTACGCGGTCCTGCCGTTGGGCGTGATGGCGATACTTCCGGGGTTCGTGCCTACTTTGATCGGCCGGCCTGCGGCTTCATCGGCGAGGTTGACCGGGGTAACCGCCCCGGGCTCGTTGGGAGCGGTCGTGGCTGCGTCGAATCCATCGACCACATACGCGTACCTACCGTTCGGATTGAAGCCGAACGTATATGGATTGGCCCCGACGCTGATCTCCTTGCCGGTGATGTTCGTCGCGGTACTGATCGGCACGAGCACGCCCGGGGAGCCGACCTCGTCGTTTCCGACGACTAGGGCGTACGCCCTTGTCCCGTTCGGCGTGACGGCGACGCTTACCGCGATGCCGCCGTGGATCGCGATCGACTTCTCGACCGAGTTCGTAGCACTGTCGATCGCTGTGACGGTGCTGGGATTGCCGGCGTTTGCCACATAGATCGTCGGGACTGGCCCTGCTGTCGCGGGCGAGGCCCACGAGGTGATCCCCAAGACGAGGGGCAGGATCAGGATCGCCGCCACGATGGCCCCGCCGTTCCGGCGCTCGGCCAAAGCGCGTTCGCGCGCTTGACGACATCGTGCTCTTGACATGCCGAAGAGGCTAACGAGGTCGCCGGGTGGCGCCCGCGGAGGAACCTATGGGCCGAGGAACTCGTGGCGTTCTGGAGCCTGTCAACCCAAGCAGTGCTTACGCGGGCGGGAGAGTGTCGACCAATCGGTGACTGACCCTCCTCGCTGCCTGATTCGCACCCTGAACCAAACGATCGCTCTCCCTGCTTGCCCGGATCGGGCTCCGGGGCTAGTGACGCCGCCTATCGTCGAACACGGCGCCACTCATGTGTCTCGCATCGCCCTTCGACGGTGTCGCTCTCGGCGGTCAGCTGGACGGGAATGATCAAGGATGGGAGGAGCCAACGTCTTCATGCGGGTGGCTTGTGGAAGTAGTGGCCTTGATCAAGGTCGTCGATGAGCTCAGGACGTGTGGGCTGCCATCCCATCAACTCGCGGGTGAACGCGCTGGAGGCCGGGCCGTCGATCGCAAGGAAGTCGGCTAGCCACGCGAAGTGCTCGGCCGCGTCCCCCGAAGCGATGGCGGTCACCGGAACCTCGAGATGCCGTCCGATCACCTCGGCGATGTCGCGGATCGGAACTCCCTCCTCCGCGACCGCGTGCAGCGTCGATCCCGCCGGCGCCCCCTCCAGTGCCAAGCGGAAGAGGCGCGCGGAATCGAGCCGGTGCACGGCAGGCCAGCGGTTGGCCCCGTCGCCGATGTAGCCGGAGACGCCCTTGTCACGGGCGATGCCGACCAGCGCCGCGACGAAACCGCTGTCTCCCTCGCCGTGATTGGTCGGAGGGAGTCGCACGACCGACGAGCGGACGGCGCGGGAAGCGAAGGAGAGCACCAACTGGGCAGTGGCCAACCGAGTCTGCGGACCGCCACCAAACCCTGTCACAGCCGGGACGGGACCTTGCCCGTCCCGCTCGGTCGCAACGCGCCCAGGTGCAATCCCGAGCGTCCCGGAGGCGATGACCAACGGTCGATCCGAACCTGCAAGCGCCTCGCCAAAGGTCTCAACGGCGCGGCGATCCGCATCGGCGGCGCCCTGGAAGTCCCCTGAGAACGCTATGTCGTGCTTGAACGCGAGGTGGATCACGCCATCGGACGCGGCAGCTGCATCCCGCAGGCCGTCGAGATCATCGAGCGTGCCGGGATGCACCTTTGCCCCGGCAGCAATGAGGGCAGCAGCCGAGGCGTCCGAGCGAACGAGCCCGATGACCTGATGGCCCGCGCCGATGAGCTCGGGAACGACAGCGGAGCCAATCCAGCCGGACGCGCCGGTTACGAAAACACGCATGATACGAGACCCCCTTCTGGTGACCGTCCTCGGTGATGGGGACAGTCCTATGTCAGTTGCTGCCATCACTATACAGCGATGTCAGTCGCTGTCATCAAGTACTACGATCGAAGCATGGCGCGTTGGGAGCCGAACAGCCGCGGCAGGCTCGAGCAGGCAGCCCTCGCTCTCTACGGCGAGCGCGGGTTCGAAAACACCACCGTTGCGGAGATCGCCACACGCGCAGGATTGACGGAGCGAAGCTTCTTCCGGCACTTCGCCGACAAACGGGAGGTGCTGTTCTGGGGCGTAGGCGCGCTGCAGGAGTTCCTCGTGAGCACCGTCGCCGGCGCGCCTGGCTCCGCGGCACCATTCACCGCGGTCACTGACGCCCTCGAAGCTGCCGGCGCCATGTTCCAGGACCGCCGCGAATATGCGCGACAGCGCCAGAGTGTGATTGCTGCAAGCGCTGAACTGCGCGAGCGCGAGCTGGTCAAGCTCGCATCACTCGCCTCGGCGCTCGCCGACGCGTTGCGCCGACGCGGCGTCAAAGACCCCGCCGCGACGCTGAGCGCCGAGGCGGGGATCACGGTCTTCAAAGTCGCGTTCGAACGCTGGGTCAACGAGACCAGCCGGCGAGACTTGCCACAGCTCATCCGACAGTCGGCTGACGAGCTGAAGGCCGTCACCGCTGGAAAAACGCGCGTTTCACACGCCCGGTCGGGCACCTATTGAACACGAGAAGGCCCCGCCTGATCTGTCTTCTGCCAAGGGCCTTCTCGCGTGAGACTGGCGTGTAAGCGTACGGGCCAGTTGCATGCATTTCGTCTGTGATACAAGCAACCGGAGCAGCTCCGGGAACTTACGGAGAGTCCCGATGTCGATGCACTACCCGCGACTATTCGTGAGCGGAAAGCGGGCCGAACCACCTTCTCCAACTGGTCTCGCCATCCATTTGCGACACATTCGCCCTTGATTGCAGGGGTCGCAGTTGTTGGGCCAGCCCGCTTGAGCTGCCGAAGTCGTCCGTACTAGTTCGCTAAAACCCACCGAGAATCAGGCCACACTCGTTGCTTGGCTGAAGGCCGATCGAAGCAGCGGGTCGAATGTCAGCCGCGGAGTGCGACCGTATTGGCACCCCGAGCTCCTAAAGCACCATCGCGGCGGAGCCGATGACTTTTGTCGTGGCGCGTGTCGAAATGGAAGAGCCGGGAAAAGAACTGTCCGGACCCCTCGTTGACGACGAGCCGGGAGACTGGCAGGTGACCAGGGCGCCGCAGACCCGGTGGGGTCGTTGGTGGGAGCTTCACCCCGCGGCGCTGCGAACGGTCACAGTCGTTGCTCTCGCCTGGGGAGGCGGCTACATAAGCTGGCGTCTCCTCGAGACGGGGCGAGGGACCAACCCGGAAGCGTTCTATCTCCTCTGGGTGGTCGAGCTCTACAGCCTTCTTTCCCTCGTGCTCCTGGCCTGGTTCGGCTGGCGCTGGTCAGAGCCGCGACGACCCTCGGCTACGCCCGGCCATCGCGTCGATGTCTTCGTGACGACCTACAACGAGCCCGTTGACGTCGTCGAGGCGACGCTCGCGGGATGCGCGGCCCTCCGCTACCCGCACGAGACCTTCCTTCTCGACGATGGTCGACGTTCCGAGATGGCGATTCTCGCGGAAGAGTGGGGGGCGCGCTACATGAGTCGACCGGACAACACCCATGCGAAGGCGGGCAATATCAATCACGCGCTCGGCATTACGAACGGTGACCTGATCTTCTGTCTTGACGCTGATCACGTCCCGCTTCCAGACGCGCTCGACGCGCTGGTCGGCTACTTCGATGACGACAAGGTCGCTCTCGTGCAAAGTCCGCACGACTTCTACAACCAGGACTCGGTACAGCACTACGAGGCCGGCCGCCACGAGCAGAGCATGTTCTTCGAAGTGATCTGCCCGGGCAAGGACCGGCACAACGGCGTGTTCTGGTGTGGCTCGGCGGCGCTTCTGCGCCGAGCCGCACTCGTCGAGATTGGCGGGGTGAGCATAGAGACGATCGCCGAGGACTTTCACTCGACGGCCAAGATGCACCGGGCGGGATGGACGACTCGCTACCACGACGAAATCCTCGTCCAGGGGCTTGCACCTCAAAACCTCGACGGCTACCTGTTGCAGCGGGACCGCTGGGCGCGCGGCAACCTCGCTGTGCTCCACCTGCCGGAGTCACCGCTCAGCTGTCATCCAGGTCTCGGTCTGCGCCAGAGACTCTCCTACATAGGCAGCGTCTTCGCCTACGGGGCCGGCGTGACGCGACTGCTCTTGATCGGGTTGCTAGTGGCGGTTCTCGTGGGCGGCGTCCTACCAGCCCGCATGAGCGTGCTCAGTCTCGCGGTGCTCTGGGCGCCCTGGACGATGCTCGCAGTCGTCTCGACAAACGCGCTTTGCCGGGGGCACCTCCGGCTCGGCGAGGCCTCTCACAACACGCTCCTCGCCGCCGCGGTATTCACCCGGGCGCTTCGATGCGTAGTGCTCCCTTCTCGGGCGAAGTTCAAGGTCACCCCGAAGGTCGGCGTCGACGCCGGCGGCTTCCATTCGCTTGCGCGCCTCCGGCTCGTAACCGTCCTCGGCGTCACGCTTGCGCTATCGCTCGTCTGGCGAGCGCTGGCACTCTTCGGGTACGTCCACGCGCGGACCCTTCCCCAGTGGGCGGCGACGTTCGTGATGGCCCTCGGCACCTGGGAGCTCTATCGAATTGTCCACTCGTTGAGGATCGTCTTTCGCAGACGCCAGCGGCGCGCGCATCCCCGGTTCGGCTGCCTAGCGCCGGCAACGATCGCGAACCAGGCGAACGAGCTCTCCTACGGGCGAGTCATCGACGTCTCGGTGTCTGGCGTCGGGCTGTTGGTCGCCACAGAGATCGAAGAGGGATCTCTCCTGCACCTCGAGTTCGCGCTGCCCGACCTCGACGGCGGGATCCTCACCGTCACGCTCGCCGTCGCCGTGCAGTCTGTGCGATCCGACCAGTCGGCAGGATGGCGAATCGGCGCTTCAATCACTGAGATGGACGGAGCCTCGCGAGCAAACCTCGTGCGCTACTGCTACGTCGTGCATCCTTGTGCGCGCCTGCGCAAGAGCCGCCTCGAGTCCCAGGAGCAGACGGTGTCTTCACTCATCGCGATGGACGCGGGCACCTCGGTGATACATGCAGCCAAGGTCGACGGCGCGGCCATGGTCGAACGTCCAGCGGTGGGCTAGACCCGGCGCATTGTTCAGGACTTTCGATGACTCTTTGTGATCGCTAGCACGAATGCCTCCTGGTGGCGGGGGTTCCGTTGGTTCGAAGACCGCCCGGACCTCACCGAGCGCAAGGGTGCGGTGGCGGGAACGTGCATACGCAGCCGCCCAGGCGCTGCTCTACTCAAGGTCGGTCCCCGCAGCTTGGAGTCCCCATGAACGCCCAGCGCCACTGGACCTTCGGCGGCCTTCGGGTTACGGACCCGACCAACACGCCACGGCCGGCGAGTCAGCGCTCGGCAATTGCTTCGCGGACGGCGGGCACGACCTCGTGTGCCCAGAGGTTCAGTGTCGTGTCGCTGATGGTGTCGCCAGGAGGGACCAAGTAGATGAAAGCGGCGGCGTCGTGTTCAAGCACGGCGAAAGTCAGTTCCGCTACCCACTGCGTCACTCCGCCCCCGATCCAGCGGCCCTCGGCGTCGCGGGTCTCTGGTAGCGGAGCCCGGGTAAGGCGCCCTGACACGTTGTAGATGGTGTCGACTTGAGTAGGGTTTCTCCCTACTGAAGCAGCCGCTTGGTCGACGATGGGCCGTGACTCGGCAACCTGCGTGCTGCGCCAGTCGGCGAGGTGTCCTGGTATCCATCCGTCGGCGTGTCGGCCGGTTACTGCCAGCGCTTTCGGGCCGAGCGATCCGATCCAGATCGGTGGCGTTGGTGCGGCCGCTGGTGTCAGCTCGGTGACGTGGTAGAACTCGCCGTCGAAGGTGACCGGATCGCCGCCGCCGGAGAGCGCTCTCACGACAACGATCGCCTCTTCCAGTGCTCGTATTCGGGCTGCGGGCGACAGGCGGGGGACGCCGAGGGCGGCGATTTCCTCCCACATCCCGCCCGCACCCATTCCGAGAACGACGCGACCCCCGGAGATCGTCGACAGCCCCGTGACGGTCCGGGCGAGAATGGGAGCAGGACGGCTCAGCAGGTTGGTCATGATCACCGCTCCGGTGATGTTGCTCGTTGCGCCCAGAACGAACCCCAGTGCTGCGTAGGCGTCGAGGCGCTCCGCGAAGTAGGGATGGTCGCCGACGCTGATGAGGTCGAGACCCGCCTCGTCTGCAAGCCGCGCGTGCGCGAGCATCTCGCCCACTTGGTGGACACCGGCCTCCAGCCCGAGGCCGAAGAGGACTTTGTGGTCGGGGGTCATAACGAACAGTGTACGTGGCGAACAACGTTCCGGCCAAGTAGAGTCCGGTCCACGATGTCCCTCGCCGACGGTCGGCCACCGATGCACTCAGTCCGTCATCGCTCGACTCGTGACCGCCCCGCAAAGGCACCGCTCAGCGAGGACGCGGTCGTCGACGCGGCCCTGGCGATCCTGCAGTCAGACGGCCTCGAGGCAGTCACGATGCGCCGGGTCGCAGCCGCCCTGGACACGGGAGCTGCCTCGCTCTACGTCTACGTTCCCGGCCGTGAGGGCCTGCTCCAGGCGATGCTGGATCGTGTCACCGCCACGATCAAACTCGAGGCCCCGGACCCTTCACATTGGCGCGCTCAGCTGCACTCGCTGGCTCAGCGCATGCACCAAGCACTGGTTGCTCATCCTGGGATCGCAGCGATGACCCTGGTCGATTCACCCACGACCAAATCGGTTCTGCGCCTGACCGAGAACCTGCTGGGAATCCTGCTCGCCGGCGGGCTTGACCCCCAAGACGCAGCCTGGGCTTGCGACATCTTCGTGATGCTGGTGACGGCCGTCGCCCGTGAGGACGACGTGCGGCGCCCTCGCGGCCATCGCGACGACGGCGCCCGCCAAGATCAGGTCGACGAGATCTACAAGACCTTCGCCGGTTTACCGCCAGACCGGTTCCCTCTTCTCGCCTCCCATGCCACGCAGATGGTCGCCGGCGAGGGCGGCGAACGGTTTCGCTTCGTCATCGACGTTGTTATCGACGGCGTGGTCGCAAGAGCAGCCCGGCAGTAAACGCGCCGCCGCCGGGCTGGTCAAACCTGCCTCGAGTACGAGCGAACGGCAAGTGGGATGAAGATCGCGGCGACCGCGGCACATCCGAGTAGAGCCCATCCGACCTGAGCAGTCACGGCGCCGTCGTTCATCAGGTCACGCAACGCCGAGACGACATGCGAGACGGGATTGACCCGCGTCACGGCCTGAAGCCATCCCGGAAGGGTGTCAACGGGGACGAACGCGTTGGAAAGGAAGGCCAAGGGGAACATAACCATCATGGACATTCCCTGGACGGCGCCGACACTCCTGGCGCTGGTGCCGATCCAAAGGAAAATCCAGGCGAGGGACCAGCCGAGGATGACGGCAAGAACTATTCCGGCGGCCACCCCGAGAACGCCTCCACCAGGGCGGTAGCCCATGATGACGCCCACGGTGATGGTGACGCTGCTCGCAATGGCGTAGCGTGCGAGGTCGGCCATCATCGGCCCCGCCAGCGGCGCGATCCGGGCGATGGGCAGCGACCTGAAGCGGTCGAATACGCCTTTGTCCATGTCCTCGCGGATTTGGACGCCGGCGGCTAAGCAGCTGGTGACGGTGGTCATGGCGATGATGCCCGGGATGAGGATCGGCAGGTAGTGCGCGGTGCTGCCGGAGATGGCCCCGCCGAACATGAGTCCGAACATCACGGTGAACAACACGGGCATGAAGGTGACGTCGACCAGTTGCTCGGGATTGCGACGCATCTTGACGAGGGCGCGCCAGGCCAACGTCGTGATCTGCCTGAGCGCGTCGCGCACGGGTACGGACGTTTGGACGGTGCGCGCGGTCGGTCGGGATGAGGTGGTTGGGACAGTGATGGCTGCGGTCATGATTTGTTCGCCTCGGTTTCGGGGATAGGGGTTTCACTCTCGTGGCCGGTCAGGGTGAAGAACACGTCGTCGAGGCTCGGTTGCTCGACGGTGGCGTTCGTGATGTCGAGCCCGTGGTTCCGCAGCGCGATGAGGACGTCGGCAGCCTGGTTCGCGTCACTCAGCTTGACGCTGAACCCTGAGCCGGTTGGCGACACGACCGGCGTGTCGCTGGTCAGGTCCGCAGCCAGTGCGACCGCAGCTCCTGTGTTGGCGGCCTCGGACATCTGGACGCGCAGGCTCGACGTGCCGATTTGGGTCTTGAGCTGACCGGGGGTCCCCTCGGCGACCTTGCGACCGCGATCGATGACGGCAACCCGTCCCGCCAGTGCGTCGGCTTCGTCGAGGTACTGGGTGGTCAACAAGATGGTCGATCCTTGGGCGACCAGGTCGCGGATCGTGTCCCACATCTGGTTGCGATTCCGGGGGTCGAGACCTGTCGTGGGCTCGTCGAGGAAGATCAGTGCGGGTCGGGTGATCAGGCTGGCCGCGAGATCGAGGCGGCGGCGCATGCCGCCGGAGAACTGCGAGATGGGGCGGTGAGCGGCCTCCGTGAGGTCGAACTGCGCGAGCAGGTCGTCGGCGATGCTGTGGGCCCTCTTGGAGGACAATCCCTGCAGACGGCCGAACATCCAGAGGTTCTCACGTCCCGTCAGGTTCTCGTCGACCGACGCGAACTGACCGGTGACGCCGATCAGTTGGCGCACAGCGTGGCCCTGGCTGCGAACGTCGTAGCCGAAGATCCTCGCCTCGCCGCCATCGATCGGCAGCAGCGTCGCCAACATGTTCAGCACGGTCGTCTTGCCGGCACCGTTCGGGCCGAGCACCCCGAAGATCTCACCTTCCATGACGGTGAGGTCGATGTTGTCCACGGCGAGGTTCGTGCCGAACCTTTTTGTCAAGCTGCGGGCCTCGACGGCCGGAATGGCTGATGGGGAACTACCGTTCGATCGACCGAACTGTGGCAGGCTTTGAGTTGTCATAGGGTTGCCTTAAAATTAGTGTCACTATAAGTATAGTACAACTCTAATATTTGATCTATACTTATTCGCATGACTGAAAGCGGTGATCCGGACGTGGGCGCGATCCTTGAGCTCTTCGAAGCAGGGCATGCCGAGGAGGCTCCTGACCCGAACGAGGGCCTGCGCGAACGCAAGAAGCGACGGGTTCGTCAAAAGATCTCCGATGTCGCGACTGCGATGATATTGGTTCACGGGTTCGACAAAGTGACCGTCGCCCAGATCGCGGCGGCGTGCGAGGTCGCCGAACAGACCCTGTTCAACTATTTTCCGAACAAGGAGTCGATGTTCTTCGATCGCTCCGAGTCCTTGACCATGGCCGTGTCGGATGCAGTTCGTGAACGCCGCAGCGCCTCACTGGTCGAGGCCGTTCTGCAGGCGCTGACCGAGGGAATTCCTCTCGGCCGGTCCGAGGCGCACGACGAAGACCGCCAACTGCACCTGCTCCGGCTCTTCTGTAACGTCGCCACTGGATCGCCGGCGCTCGCTTCTGCGCGACTTGCTGATTTTGTTCGCTTCACAGACGAAGTGTCCGTCGCGCTGGCGCAACGCATCGGCGCGGACCCGATTGATCCCGAGGTACTCCTCGCCGCACTCGTCATCGCCGGTCTCATCCAAGTCCGACTGCAGTCGACCTTCCGTCACGTTCAGCACGCGACCTCGCTCGCCGCCCTCAACAACGCCGTCCACCGCGACCTTCTTAGGGCTGCCCAGCTCGCTGAGCCGACCCTGAACGCATTCGACAACATGCGCGACACAGTGGACGGCTCGAAAGACGACGATGGAACGAAAAGGGTGAATCGCGCCGGGAAAGCGAGAGACTAAGTAGCTTCCAAGACGGTACCATCGCACGTCAGTTTGGTTTCGCAGTGTTGCAGAAATCGGAGGCCTAGAGTAGGGCCCGTAGTGGTACGCGACGTTTTACAAAACCGAAGTAGGGGTGGATTGCGGAACCGCGAAGATATCGAAAATCTTCGTTTTTCCTTCCATGGCGACGCGACCATTCGGATCCACGAGCGTGAACGTGTTGACGTCGGCTGTCCGACACCAAAGATGGAGTCACGTTGGCGTCACTCTTGACGTTTCGCCACTGTCACGTAGGAGCATTTCTCCGTCGAGAATTCATGGGTACGGTTCGACACGGTACTGGCAGTGTTTCGATCGAAGAGGCGTGCGTTATTCGTACGTTGGGGCATTTCATCATTGAGCGTCTAGCCCCTAGTCATGACTCGGGAATATGATCTCGCCAGGAATGGTGCGGTTCGTAGCCGATAGTCTCTCGGGCGCGGTTGATTGCGAGCAACGTCTCATATTCGCCGATGTCGCGAGTCAGCGGCACCCCGGGGAATACTTCGGTCATAAGTCCGGCCGATGGTCGATTCATTACGGTGTCCGCTGCGGCAATGATCAAGCCAGGGCTCCCGGCGACAGCCTCAGACGGTGCGGTCAGTGCCTGGCGACACGCAGTGGCGGCGTCTCTTACGTCAACGTAGCCCCACAGATTCCATTTGCGCAGATGGGGATTTGACCAGTACGAGGGGAACTCCTGGTAATCCTCGGGATACATGATGTTGGAGAACCGAAGCGCCACGAACGGTACTCCTGACCACTCGGATATCTGTCCGGCGATGGTCTCACTCGCAACCTTGGAAAGTGCGTACGTGACGGTCGGAAATGGGTAGTGGTCTTCGTCAACCGGGGCGTATCGAGGGGGCCGTCCATCAACTTCCATGGAAGGGAATTGCTGACGGGTAACTCCAAAAAAGAGGCCGAGTGTCGTTTCGCTTGATGCCCACACGACGCGACTCAGGCCATTGTTCACCGCAGCGTAAAAGATGTTGAAGTTCATCGCCATATTGGTGTTGAACGTGACGGAGGGCGTTTGTAGGCCGGGGGCTGGAATGTTCGCGAGATGGATAACGGCGTCGACGCCCTTGAGCACCTCGAGCGCCTGACCGTAATCAGTCAGGTCTGCCCGAAGGAGTCCTTTTTCCGCGTCCTCTCTAGAAACCTCAATATCAGTAGCAGCGACCTCGTAGCCGTGTTGGAGAAGTTCTCGCACTACGGCTCGTCCGGCCTTCCCACTTGCTCCCGTCACGCAGATGCGCCGTAGCGATGTAGATTCCATATCAGCCTTCTTTCTAAGTCTCCTGAAATCCCGTCGGTCCAATGCAATCCGGCCATAACTGGACCGCGCTGCAGCAAAGCCTCGAGTGCACGTGCGAGTGCTTGCTATCAGTATTGTCACAATGAATCGTGCCGTCACTCATGGTCGGGCACGATGATCCGGCAGGTGGTGCGGTTCCCAGATAAATCGTTCTCCAATATTCCCGTCGCGACCCACTCGTCTCATTCCGTGAATCTGGTGTGGTCACGGTGAATCTGCTGGTAGTGCAGCTCCCATAGAAACCCTCCAGGTAACCCGGGCGATCCACCCTCTTAGAGATTCAGGACGGGTTGGTCTCTTGGTCTGTCTGAGAGGTGGCCGACGGTTCGACATCTCCAGAGGGCAGCCAAACAATCATAAGTAAGGAGCCGACGATGGCCACGATGGCTCCGACGAGGGAGGATACCTCGATGCCGCTCATGAACGCGCCCCGAGCAGCACGAGCCAGTAGCACTTCCGTGTCACCGCCCACACTTCGCGCCACAGCGAGTGCACCGCCCAGAGAGCCCAAGATAGTCTGCCTGGCTGCAGTCGGGATGTGGCGGCCAGCGAGCGCCGCGGTCAGGTGGTCTCGGTAGCGGGTCGACAGCACACTTCCAATCACGGCGACACCGAGAGCTCCTCCGACTTGGAGTGCGACGGCGTTACTCGCCGAACCGATCCCCGAGTCTCCTTGAGGGAGGGAGCCGACCAAGGAGTTCGTTGCCGTGGGAAGCAGAAGGCCGGCGCCGAGACCGAGCAGCAACATACCGGTCACGACGTCTCCGTAGGTGGTCGCAGTCGTCGATGCCGCCGAGACCTGCCACAGGCCGCCGGCGATTGATGCGAGGCCGGCAGCGACGGTGAACTTGACGCCGATGATGCGAACGATGGAGGAAGAGAACGCGGCGACAAGGGCCAGCATGCCGGCGATTGGCAAGATTCGTATTCCGGCTTGAAGGGGCGAATAACCGAGGTCGAACTGCAGGAACTGGGTCTGCACGAACAGTGCTCCCAGGAGTCCGAACGTTCCAAGCATCTCACCCGCCGCCGCGATCGAGAACCGACGATTCGAGAGGAGATCGAGCTTCAGCATGGGGTGCGAGCTACGAGCCTCCCAGGCAAAAAAAGAGCCGAAAACAATGACGCTGGCGGCCAAGGCTCCGAGGACAGGTACCGAAGTCCAACCCTTCGTCGGGGCTTCGATGATCGCCCAGAGGAGGAGCCCCAAGCCGGCGATCGAGAGAATTGCTCCTTCGGGATCCGGACGTGCGGTGGCCGGGTTCTTCGAGTCGGGAACCAGCAAAAGTGCGCAGATCACTCCGGCGAGTGCGACCGGCACATTGACGAGAAAGATTGAGCCCCACCAAAACCGTGAGAGCAACAAGCCCCCTGCGATTGGGCCGATAGCGATACCGAGTCCAATGGTTCCTCCCCAGGCACCGATCGCTTTCGCCCGTTCCATTGGATCACGAAAAACGTCGTTCACGATCGACAGCGACGCGGGAATCGTGAGGGCCGCCCCCGCGCCCATGACCGCGCGCCACGCGATAAGCAAATTCACTGAGCCGCAAAGCGCTGCGCCGACGGATCCGCCCGCGAAGACGATCAATCCAATGAGAAAGAAGCGTTTGCGACCGAACCGATCGGCGAGGCTGCCTCCGACCAGCAACAGTCCAGCGAACACCATCGCGTAGGAATCGACAATCCACTGCAGCTCACTTGATGTGGCGTGCAGGTCCCGTACGAGCGTGGGCAAGGCTACGTTGAGGATCGTATTATCGACATTAATAATGAGCGCCGACAGGCAAACGATTGCCAGCACGGCCCAACGATGGGCGCTCGGCGTCGCATTAGTCGGCACTGAACCATCCCTCAAACTCACAAAGGTTAAGTCCCAACAAGTGGT
>PLKG01000122.1 GCA_003140595.1 Acidimicrobiaceae bacterium
CAGGTAAAACGTGAAAATCTCCTTGCGCCCCCGGCAGGACTCGAACCTGCGACACGCGGTTTAGGAAACCGCTGCTCTGTCCCCTGAGCTACGGGGGCCGGTGCTCGACCCTGAAGTAGTCTTCCACCACCGGGAGTGCCAGGAGCTCTGAGGCGCTCAACCCCGGGGGGCCAGCGCGGCCTGACTCAGGCCGAAGCCATGACCTACCAGCCCTGTGCGGTGAAGTTCTGTCGCGGCCGACGCCATCCTGCGGGGCCGATAGCGGCGGGTCTCGCGGGCACAAGGACCGGATCGGTCGTCAGGACGCGTACTCTCTGACTGGTCCGTCCCGAAATGGGCATCGACCAAGACGAGAACCAGCAATATTGCAGTCGTTGCGGATGCGGTGTGGACACTTCCAAACCTTGTGAAATCGGTTGCTTCGCGGGACTACAGGTCATCAGAGCCGGTGTGTTCGCCAGCTTCGCGTGCCGGCTCCAGGAGATGGGCTGTTTGCCCGATGGCACAACTGCCGAGTCACCGCGCAGCCGGCCGCCTAGCCCGCCAGGTCGATGCACCGAGACCACCTAGAACGTGGTCCATGGCGCGTCGACAAGATCCCGCGACAGTCGCGTGAGGCGTGAGATGCCCCAGCGACCTTGCCCGGTTGTCCTTCGTTGCCATGGCCGACGGGTGGGGGACCCTTGGTGTCGCCAACACGGCGAACTCGAGGTTCTCGGCGAACTCGGCGATGAGATTGCGAGATAGAGCGGCCAGAGTGTCGCCGGTGAACTGGGTGAGCTTGCCGTCGACGGACAGGACTGTGAGCCATGGATCTCTCCACCCTCTGCTTTGAGCACAGCCCTGTGTGCGTCGGCGTCGAGCCGCAGCTGGCGCCCTATCTGCCTGGGATATGGCTCCTCGAGGTGGCGGGCGAGAGGTACCAGGGCGTCGTGAAGGTCAAGGTCGGTCCTGTCACCGTCGTGATCTTCTCGATGTCTGTGAGCGTGGCCCACGTCTCGGCAAGGGTCAGCGGTACCTCGAATTCGTCCTTCAAGTTCACCTGCTCACCTCCCTCGCGACCAGGATCAACCGCAGTTGCTTCGCGCGGTATTCCACGTGACCGATTTCGAGGCGAGTGCTGGACCCGATGTGGTTCCGAGCGGATCTTTTGGCTCTCGGCTCGGATGCCTTGGTGTTCATCGAGAACCCGGACAGGTCCTCCGGAAGAGGCCGAGATCTCGGTTTGTGTGCCAGCCCACGGCTCGCGAGCTCGTGTTGCTTGCGGGGGAGCACCCGGTCCGGTCGGGGAGCTTGGCCTCTACGATCGCCTTGAGCCCGCGTCGCACACGCCACGATGACAAGGGGGCGCGACGCGAGCCGGGAGGCTCGCTGATGCCAGTTCACAGTGCAGGGTTGTTGCCTTATCGCTTCGGCGACGACCGGATTCTCGAGGTTCTCCTCGTGCATCCGGGCGGACCTTTCTGGGCCAACAAGGACAACGGAGCCTGGTCGATCGCCAAGGGCGAGTACGAGCCAGGCGAGGATCCGCGAGAGGCTGCGAACCGGGAATTTGCCGAGGAGCTGGGCCAAGAACCTCCTGTAGGGCCCAGGATCGATCTCGGTGAGATTCGCCAGCCGAGCGGCAAGCTCGTTCGTGTGTGGGCGGTCGAAGGCGATCTTGACGTCGAGAACATCACCAGCAACGTGTTCGAGATTGAGTGGCCTCCGCACTCTGGCAACAGGGCGTCGTGGCCGGAGGTCGATCGGGCGTCGTGGATGTCGGCGGACTCAGCCAAGCGCAAGCTCGCGAAGGGTCAGGTGGGCTTCGTGGACGGACTCGTCACGCGGCTGCGGGAGACCTCGGAGACGAGTTTCTCGTTGGGCGGGTGACCTCTCGTAGTCACTCGGCCCGCGAGTGCCATGCCGGCCGCATGTCACCGCAGAGCGCGAGAGCGTGCTCGAGGGCGAAGGCGATCCGGATGAGCGTCGGCTCGCTCCAGGCCGTGCCGACTAGGCAGAGCCCGACTGGGAGCCCGCCTGTCTTCCCGACCGGCAGGCTGATCGCCGGGTAGCCGGCCACCGCCGCGGCCTGGTAGCCGGCACGGGTGTGCGAGTCGCCGTTGACGTGGTCGATGCACCAGGCTGGTCCCATGGTCGGGAAGGCGAGCACGTCAAGCCTCGCGTGTTCGAGCGCGGCATCGATCCCGTCCCGGCGTGCCCTTTGCCAGTTGCGGGCCCGAGCCTCGACGTAGGTGGGACTCGCGACGCCGCCGGCAGCGCAGGCGGAGATAAAGATGTCTTGCCCGAACAAGGCGAGCTCATCGGCGGCATGGTCTTGGTTGAAGGCGACGACATCCGAGAGGGTGAGCGGTTGGCCCGGGGTGGGTGGCCTTGTCGCAAGGTAGGTCTCGACGCCCGCCTTGAACTCGTAGAGCATCACTGTCATCTCGTCGCTGCTCTGCGAGATGGCCTCGGCCGTAGGGACGTCGGCAGGATCGACGATCGTGGCCCCCGCGTCTCGGGCGAGCTTCAGAGCGGCTTCGACGAGGGCGTCGGCCATGGCGCTGTAGCCGAAGTAGTGCTGACGAGGAACGCCGATCCGCGCGCCCGCGAGCCCGTCCGAATCGCAAAAAACCGTGTAATCGCTGGGCAGGCCGGTGGGGCGGGGAATCGTGACCGGACCGAGCAGGTCCGCACCCGCCCCGCTGCCGGCGAGAGCCCCGAGAAGCGCCGCGGCGTCCACGACAGTCCTAGCGATCGGGCCTACCGAGTCTTGGCTCGACGAGACCGGGACCACTCCGGTCCGGCTCGTGAGGCCGACGGTCGGCTTGATCCCCACGACCCCATTGAGAGCCGCCGGACAGAGGATGGACCCGTCGGTCTCGGTACCGACTGACATCGGGACGAGCCCGGCAGCCACACCGGCGCCCGATCCCGAGCTGGAACCTCCTGGCGACCGGTCCAGCACATGGGGGTTGCGGCACTGGCCACCGGTGGCGCTCCAACCGCTCGAGGAGTTCGTGGCGCGGAAGTTGGCCCATTCGGACAGGTTCGCCTTCGCGATGACGATCGCTCCCGCCGCCCGCAGCCGTTGCACCACGACGGCGTCCTTGATGGGCCGGGTCATGGCCAGCGCCAGGGAGCCCGCCGTTGTGCCTTCGACGCCTGCGGTGTCGATGTTGTCCTTTACGAGCACCGGAATGCCGTGCAGGGCACCGCGGACCTTGCCCTGCCGGCGTTCGGCGTCCAGCTTGTGCGCGGTCTCCATCCCGTCTGGGCAGGTGGCCAACACCGCGTGCAGCCGGGGACCTGCCTGGTCGGCCTCAGCTATGCGTCGTAGGGAGGCCTCCACGATCTCCACCGAGGTGATGGCACCTCGCTCGAGCAGGCGACGAAGCTCTGATGCAGGTTGAAAGCCGATCTCGGTCGTGTAGGGACTGGGATCGGTCACCGTCTCAGTCTGTCCGACTCGGCGTCGTAAGGGTGGGACCGGGCGCCTGCCACCGGCGCCGGTCCAACGCTCAGGCTGGCGAGCCTGTGGCGACCAGCTCGACGTGGGTGGGAACGGTGGCGCCGCGAGCAGGTCGCACCCGGGGGATGACAGCAATCGCCGCCAGGGCGGCGGCGACGGCGATCCCACCGGCCACCCGCATCCCGAGGGCCATTGCGGTTGTGAACGTGGCACGCGCGGCCTGCACGATCTCGCCGCCGCGTGCTCCGCCGATGCTCTTGCCGATCGCGTCGGCGGCGGCAATGGAACTCGTCGCGACATGGGCGACGAAACCGGGCGTGTGGTGGGCGGCGAGCTTGGTGCTGAGACGGCTGCGATAGATCGCGGCTGCCAGGCTGCCCACAATTGCGACACCGAGGGTGCCTCCGACCTCCCGGATCGTGTCGTTGACTGCGCTACCGGCGCTCGCCTGGTGGGCTGGCACTGTCGTCATGATCGTCGAGCTCGCCGGGGCCATCACGAGGCCCATGCCTGCTCCCATGATCGCCACAGCGAGAGCCAAGGCGGGATAGCCAGTGGCGACTTGTGCGGTTGACAGATCGAGCAGGCCCAGTCCCATGAGGGCAAGTCCCGCCGAGATGACCGCCCTGTTGCCGAGCCGCTTGGCCAACACGGGCGAGAGCGGTGACATCACGCCCGTCGCGAACGCGAAGGGGAGAGCCCGGACTCCAGCCGAGAGCGGGCTGTAGCCGTGCACGAGCTGGAGGTACTGGGTGAAGACGAACAGGCTGCCGAACAACGCGAAGAACGTGACGGTTATCGATCCCGACGCCGCCGAGAAAGCCCGGGAAGAGAAGATGCGCAGATCGATGAGTGGGCTCTCGACCCGCAGCTCCCACCAGACGAAGATCGCGAGCGCCCCGAGTCCCACAGCCACTTCCCCGAGCGTGCCGAGCCCGGTCCAGCCGCGGCTCGGGGCTTCGATGATGGCGTCGACCATCGCGACGAGTGCTCCGGCGACCAGCAGCGTGCCGATCACGTCGAGCGAGCAGCGCCCGGGCTCCGCCGTCTCGGGTACGACCCAGAGCACACCAGCCAGTGCGATCACGACGATCGGGACGTTGACCAGGAACACACTGCCCCACCAGAACTGAGCGAGGAGGAGGCCACCGAGCGTGGGGCCGATGATGATTCCGACACCGGCCACCGCAGACCACGCTGCGATCGCCTGGGCCCGCTCACGCGGCGGGAAGACGGCATTCAGGATCGAGAGTGTGGCAGGCATCACGAATGCTGCTCCGAGGCCCATGAGCACCCGATCTGCGATCAAGACTCCTGCGTTCGGGGCGAAAGAGGCCGCCAGGCTCCCGAGGGCGAAAACGACGAGTCCACCAATGAGCGAGCGACGACGGCCGTAGCGGTCGCCGAGCGCTCCGGCGGGGATCAGAAGGGCGGCGAAGCAAAGTGTGTACCCGTCCACGATCCATTGCAACGAGCTCGTGCCGGCGTGCAACACCCTGGCGAGAGTCGGCAGAGCGGTGTTGAGGACTGTGTTGTCGATGACACCGGCGAGCAGGCTCAAGCAAAGCACGAGCAGTATCTGCTTGCGCCGCGGATGGCCTTCGGGCCATTTCGGGCTCGCCATGCCACCGGTCGCCTGAGGGTGCGTCGGTGGACGAGGGCTGACCTGGGCGTGCATGCGGCCTCCTTCATTCTGACCTAACGATCGTTGACTTACAGTTGTAAGTATAGATAGATGAGCTAACGGTTGTAAAGTAAGAACCGTGAAGGATCAGCAATCCGAGTCGATCATCCAGGTCAGAGCCGAACGGCAACGCCGCGATTCGCTGCCAAGGCACAAGCGCAATGCTCGAGGTCAAGGCGGCCGCCTGACCGAGGACATCGTTTCGGCTGCTCTGGAGCTCATCGAGCGCGAAGGGACCGACGAGGCGGTGACGCTGCGCGCGGTCGCCCGCGAGATCGGGATCGCCGCTCCCTCGATCTACGCCCATTTCCCCGATCGAGCGGCGATCATGCTGGCGGTCGTCTCCCGGGTGTTTGACGAGCTGACTCTCGCGATCTTGCAGGAGCGTGACGCCGCCGGCGACGATCCCGTCGAGAACCTGGTCGCCGGCTGTGAGGGATACGTGACGTTCGGCCTGAGGCATCCGGCTCGCTATCGCGTGCTCTTCTCCGAACAGAGGCGGGATGACGACGCCTGGAGGGACTACTGCAAGCCGGTCAAGTTCGGTCCGGGTGGTTCTCCCGTGCTCGAGTTCGGCGCCGAGAGCTTTGCGCTCCTCGTGGATGCGCTCGCGGCCTGCATCGCGGCCGGTCGATCGGCGAGCGTCGACGCGATGGCTGACAGCACCGCGATCTGGGTTGCCCTGCACGGGACCGTCAGCCTCAAGTCATCGGCACCCGGGTTTCCTTGGCCTGAGCCCGACGACTTCGTTCGCCAGTTTGTACTCAGACTCGGGTGCATAGCACCGCAGGGACCTCTCTGAGCCTTGGTCGCATGACAGGATTGATGTCGCCCGCCTGATCGTCGCTTCGCGTACGGTTACGAGCCATGAGTACCTTGGAGGAACGATGAGCCTGGGCGTTGTCCCCGGCGACCGCAACCGGTTCGCGCAGCGCCTGTTCGCAGATCTGCCGGCCCGGTATGACCGTCTCGCCGAATGGTTGTCGTTTGGGCAGAACGCCAGGTGGCGCAAGGCGATGGTCGACCACATAGTGCCCGGCTCGCCGAGGCGGGTACTTGACGTGGCATCAGGGACCGCAGGCGTCGCACTCCAGCTAGCGGACCGCACCAGCTCGCACGTGGTGGGTGTCGACCTCACGCCGAGCATGTTGAAGATTGGTCAGCGCAATGTGGCGCTGGCCCATCAGGTGAGGCGGATCCAGCTGGTGAACGGCCGAGCCGAGGCGCTCCCGTTCCCCGACGCGGCCTTCGATGCGCTCACCTTCACGTACCTGCTCCGTTACGTGGACGATCCTCAGTCCACGCTGATAGAGCTCGCCCGCGTGGTGCGACCAGGTGCCCTCGTGGCGAGCCTCGAGTTCATGGTGCCTCCGAGCCCGTTCTGGCGCGGGTTGTGGTGGGCCTACACGCGTCTTGTGCTGCCGGTGGGAGGGCTAGCGACCGGCGGCCTGGAGTGGTATCGCGTCGGTCGCTTCCTCGGTCCGAGCATCTCCAGACTGTATCGGCAGTATCCCGTTGCCTGGACGGTCGACGCGTGGCGCCAGGCTGGGTTCGAAGATGTAGGTACCAGTGTCATGAGCCTCGGCGGAGGGCTCGTGATGTGGGGCCGGCGATCCAGTGGCTGACGACAGTGCGAGCGCCCCGCCAACTCGTGACGGGGCCCCTCCAGGTTGTGAAGACGGCTCACCAGCTCCCGACCAGGTAGCACCGGCTTTCTACGCCGTGGGGACCGGGGGCTGGCGTGATTGGTGGGTAATCCTGCACCCCCCTTACACGGCGTGGCATCTGTCTTACGTCGTGATCGGTGCCTGCCTCGCCCCGGTTGTCAACACGACCCGCTTGCTGGCAACGCTGCTGGCCTTCTTCTTTGCCGTCGGGGTCTCCGCTCATGCCCTCGACGAGTTGCACGGCCGGCCGCTGCGGACCCGGCTCCGCTCGGAATATCTTGTTGCCGCGACCGTGTTGGGGCTCGCCGCGGCAGTCGCACTTGGTGCGGTCGGGGTATCGAAGACCGGCTGGGTGCTTGTTCCGTTCATAGTGATCGGGCCTGTGATCGTCATGGCCTACAACGCCGAGCTCTTCGGCGGCGTCCTGCACAACGACGCGGGCTTCGCGGCCGGATGGGGTGCGTTCCCGGTCCTGACCGCGTATGTCGCCCAGGCCAAGACCCTCGCCTTGGCGCCAGTGTTGGCGACTTTGGGGGCTTTTGCCCTGTCGGTCGCTCAGCGGCGCCTCAGCGCGCCGGCCCGCGCTTTGCGCCGGAGGACAGAACATGTCCAAGGCACTGTCACGACTTGCGATGGCGAAGTGCACGCGATCGACCGCGGTTACCTGCTCGCACCAATCGAGGGCGCCTTGCGAGCTTTGGCGTGGGCAACGGTCCTGTTCGCGACGGCGCTGGCCGTGGCGCGGCTGACCTGAGCGAGGTACCAGGGACACGTTGGATTGGCCGGCCTGGCATGCAGCGGCGGCCGAAGGCTTGGAAAAAGCGGTCAGCCGAGAAACGTCATCGGTGCGAACCGGGCTCCCAGGAAGCTCTTCGGGTCGACGCCCAGAATTTCAGCCAGCAGAGTCGCGTAGACACGCCGGAAGTCCGTTGTGTGCACCAAGTTCTGCGAGTCGTCCAACTTGGTCAAGCTCGGTAGTTCGCCGTAGAAGCCGCCCTTTACAGAGGGACCCACGACGATGATGTTGCTCGCCGTGCCGTGATCGGTGCCTCCGCTTGCATTCGACTGCGCGCGGCGGCCGAATTCGCTGTAGATCACGATGACCGGGCTCAGTCCTCCCGAGACCGCCTGGAAGTCGCCCATGAAGTTCTGCACACCGGCGTCGAGCTGCGAGAGCAGGCCGTTCTGGGTCTCGAGCTGGTCGGTGTGGGTGTCGAAGCTACTGAACATGACGCCGTAGGTCTTTGTGGGCATGCCCGCCTTGATGAGCTCGGCGACGATGTCGAGTTGATTGCCGACGTCGCCTGCCGAGTTCGCGCTGACCGGGTTCGGCGGCTTCTGTTCGGTGAGCGCTGAGGCGGCCTTGCGACCGACCACGAGCAGGTTGCTACCGGCCTGGGCGACGGCAGCCTCCAGCGCGGGCTCGTGGGCGTAGGGATGCTCGAGCTCGGAGTAGGCGGACATGAATGCTGGGTCTCCGCCGGGCAATTGCGAGCCCGGGGTCGTCGAGTCCGCGAGCGTGGACGCCTGCTGGCGCGTCCCGGTGAACAACGCCGGGAGATTTGGCCCAATGGACAGGGCGCGGGTCGGGTCAGAGCCGCTCGCGTCCAGCCACCGACCGACCCAACCACTGGTGCTGTCGCCAGAAGGATCGGCGGACTGCATGATCTCCATCGACGCGAAGTGACTGAAGTTCGGGTTCGGGTAGCCGACGCCGAGGACTATGGCGACCTGGCCCGCATCCCACAGGGCCTTCAGACCGACCATCACCGGGTTGAGTCCGAGCGCGATGTCACCGGCCTTGCCGAGCGGCAGAGCCTGGTCGTGGGCGATCGCGATCTGGCCACGCAGCGCCCGGTATGCGGAGCTCTCGTACGGGACGACGGTGTTAAGACCATCGTTGCCCCCGTACAGCGTGCAGAGAACCAGCGTCAGTTCCACTTTGGCGCTCTTGTGGGGCTTGCCGGAGGTTGCGCCGGTGGCGATGGCGCGAGTTCTAGCGCCCGAACCGAGCCGGACCACTGGCCCGACAGGGCCGAGAGTTGCGTGCAACGCGCCTGCCGCACCGACGCCGAGGCTGCCGGAAAGGAAGTCGCGTCTGGTGAAGGACCTCGCCATGACGGGCTCCGATCAGTTGAGGAGGTACTCGGGAGAAACCAGGGCCATGACCAGCAGCTCCTGTGCGCTCCCCTTGTCGGCTGTTTTCCATAGCGCCCGGTAGCTTCGGTTTGACCAGGCGTCGACTGCGAGCAACTTGGTCACTGCGTCGACCTGAGCACCGGGGCTGCCGTTCAGGTCGACGACTTCTGTGAGATCCGCGTACTGCGCAAGGTTCCAGGCGAGAGAGAGCTGGTTGTTGCTCGCCGAGGTCGACAGCCAGTACTGGTTCTGACCCCAGCCGCCCACATTGAGCGGGACGAAGGGCTGTTGGCCTAAAGACGCCAACAGCCAGACGAGCGTGCCCTCCGTGAAGGCTGCGGTTCTCAGACCGAGAAGGCGCAGCGTGCCGACCAGGTATTCGATCGGTTGCTTCACTAGCCCCGACCTCGCCCGGGCAGAGACGAAATGAGGATGGCGCAGGATCGCCTCGAGGAGGTTCTTCACGTTGAGGTCCTTCTTGTAGCCGGGGGCGAGCTCGGCCACGACAGGATCCTCGGTGGTCACCGGATAGGCGAGCCAGCTCCAGAATCGGGCGACCACCCACTTTGCCGATGCGGTGGTGTGCGTGGCGATTTCGATGATGTCCTGGCCCTGCCACCGTCCCGTCTTGTGCAGGAACCGCTTCTCGCCGCCATCGTGGTCGTAGACGTTGAAGAAGAAGTCGCCCGTGGTGTAGTCGAGGGTCCAACCGGTGAAGGCACGAGCGGCCTCCCGCACGTCGTGCTCGGTGTAGGTGCCGACGCCCATCGTGAAGCGCTCCATGAGCTCTCGAGCGAAGTTCTCGTTGGCGTGGGCTTTGTGGTCGTTGCCTGTGTCGAGCCAGATCAACATCGCCGGGTCTCGCGCGACCGCTTGGGTGAGCGTGTCGAACGCGCCCGCGCCCAAAGTTCGGAAGAGCTGGTTCTGGCGGTACATGAGGTCGGCGTAGCCGACCTTCTGGTACGAGGTCGGGAACTGGCCGTGCAAGAGCAGGACGAGCTTCTCCCTCAGAGGTGTATCGCTGACCACCATCCGATCGATCCACCAGGTGGACAGGGCTATGAACTCCGCATAGTCGTCGTAGCTGAACCCTGGGATGTCCGCTTGCGCTAGCGGCGTGAGATGTGGGATCCCGAGAGCCGACCCGGCGGCGTCCTCGCCCGTGAGCCCCGCCAACAACTTGTCGACGGAGGCGTCAAAACCGAGCTTTTCGGCGTCTTCTATCTCCGCCGGCGTCGCCCCGAACCCAGCTCGTCGGTACAGTTGCGCGAGCATGCTGGAAGTAGAGCCCGTAGTCATTAGGGAACTATAGCACCCTCAGTGAGGAGTTGGCTACGGAGTGTGGTCGCGGCGGGAGAACGGACACTGGACCGACACAACTCGGTCTGCCTTCGGGCGACGAAGAGTTGTTAGTCGTCCTGTGAGACGACGGGAAGGTCGGCCAGTTTGGCTTTTTCCCAGGCGTCGTCGATGAGTACCGGCGACGCGCCCCATCCTGACAGGAGAGAAGCCGCGACAGCCGCTCGGAACCCCCCGCCGCAGTGGACCCAGACCTGCCCAGTGGTGGGCACCTCAGACCTGCGCTCGATCAGCTCGGGGAGCGCAACGTGACGCGCACCGCTCAGGTGGCCGGCCTGCCATTCGTGAAGGTGCCTGACATCTAGAACATGAAGACCCGATGCCTCGCGGTCCGACCACCTCTGAGCGAGATCGGAGAAACTTGCCACCGGATAGCTGTTGAGACCGCTGCCCCCTGCCAGCCTGCCATCGTCCAGGTCAGAGACGGTCCTTTCCCAAAGTGCGGTGGCGGACAGGTCGTCACGGCCGATACGGGCGATCATCCTGCGAGCCTCGTCGATCTCGGCAGGTTCGTTCGAGACAAGTACGAGAGCGCTCTGCCAAGGCACTATCCAGCCGAGGTAGGTCGTCAGATTCGCGCCCAACTCGAGGTTCAAGGTCCCGGGCAAGTGCCCGTCGGCGTATTCCCGACGCTGGCGAAGGTCGACGACCCACTCGGCGCCTCGAATCGCATCGCCGAGGGCGTCGGGGTCAAGATCGGCGACGGGCTCGAAACAGGGCGCGGCCGGGCCCTTGCGGTTCAAGGGAGCCATGTAGCGGTAGTACGAAGGGATCGGCAGAGGGTCGTCGTGCAACCGGGCGACGAAGTCGTCCTCGTCCAAGAGCGCGGCCGGGTTCTGCTCGAGCTCCTGAGCGATCGTCTGCACCCCGTTCAAAGCCCCGTGCGTCGGCGTCGCGGAGCAGAAGCTGCCGAAACCGTGTGTCGGCAGGATCCGGGCGCGCTTTGGCAGGGACGTCAGCAGCCGCCGGACAGAGTGCCATTGCGCACGCGCGAGCCCCTCGGCAAGGGCGGTGCCCAAGAGGTCGGTTCGGCCGGTCGAGTTGACCAGCAGGGAGCCGCCGGTGCACACCACGAGACCTCCGCCATCGTCGTCCCCGTCGTTCGCGACCCTGATCAGATAGGCGAGGTGGTGAGCTGTGTGGCCCGTCGTCGCCATCGCCGTGATCTCAAGCTGGCCGGTGGTGACGAGGTCACCGTCACCGAGAGCGCGGAACTCGTCGGGGAACGACACCGGTTCGCCTGCGGGGATCGCGTAAGTGGCCCCGGTCGCTCGCGCGAGCGCCAGGCCCCCGCTGACGTAGTCGTTGTGAATGTGGGTCTCGAGCACGAAAGTGATGTCGACTCCCAGCTGATCTGCTTCGTGCAGGTACTGAGACGGGTCCCTCTGGGGATCGACCACCACGCCCACCTCGCCGTCGCTGATCAGGTAGCTACGGTCGCCGAGACCCGGAGCCTCGAGAGCAACCGTGGTCATGAGGGCAGCTGTCCAGGTGTCGCCGGCTTCGCCTGTTCGGTCTTCGACTTTGCCCATCCGCAGGACCTTACCGCTGAGGCGCTAGCAACAATCGGCCAACTTTGGCCGCGCCAGGGCGAACCGGTGCCACAGTAAAGTGCCAGATTCATGGACCATTCGCAGACAGTTGAACAGATCGACCCCGAAGCCGCCGTCGGGCTGCTCGCCCAAGGTGCCGCACTGATCGACGTGCGCGAACCGGAGGAGTGGAGCCTTGGGCGCGCCCCCGAAGCGGTCCACGTCCCGCTCGGCAAGATTGCCGAGCGGCTGAACGAGCTGCCCAGAGACCGCAAGCTCATCATGGTGTGCCGATCCGGTATCCGTTCGCAAACAGCAGCGGAGGCTCTGGTCGAAAAGGGTCTGCCCGCCCTCAACCTTGCGGGAGGGATGCAGGCGTGGAAGGTGGCGTCCTTTCCCGTCGTCGCGGATGGGGGCCTTCCAGGCGAGGTCGCTTGAGAGCGTTCTAAGAGACACCTACCCGCCGAACAGAGCGAGCCACTCCTCGGCGCTGCGGGGGGCGAGGACATGGTTCTTGCGCTTGGTCTCGGCCAGGGAAGCTGACCCATCGGGCGAGTACAGGTGCCCCGGGTACACGACGGTGTCGTCGGGAAGCTTCGAGAGGCGGTTGACCAGACTGTCGTACATCGCCGCAGGGTCGCTTCCAGGCAGGTCCGTCCTTCCGCAGCCCTGGAGGAAGAGAGTGTCGCCTGCCACGAGGTGACCGTCGACCAGGAAGCACTGGCTCCCAGGGGTGTGACCAGGCGTATGAAGGAGACGGATCCTCATCTCGCCGACCTGGAGGACATCGTCGCTCTCGTGGGTCACGAGGTTTGCGCGCCCGACCCCCGTGGAGCGCTCGATCCACGCTGCCTCGTCTCGATGTACGTGGATCGGGACCTCGATCAGTTCGAGGAGCTCGGCGATGCCCACGATCTCGTGGCCGAACAGGTCGCCTCCGACGTGGTCGGAGTGGTAATGAGTCGCGAGTACGCCGGTGAGCCGCATGCCGTCGGACTCGAGGATGTCGATCATTTCTCTCGGTGCGTACGCGGGATCGACGGCTACGGCCTCGCCGCTCTCACGGTCGCCGATCAGGTACACGAAATTCAGCATCTGGCGGGCCAGGGGATCGCCGCTTGCGATGTCACGACCCGCCAGCAGTTGACGGAAGTACAGGCGGTCGCCGGTCACGCCTGGGCCGGCTCGGGCGACCAGTCCGCCAACTTGGCGAGGCGCAGGTCGTTCGAGAAGACCTCCACGATCGGAAGCTGGAGTCCTATACGTCGCTGCAGTCTCTCGATGGCCAGCTCCTGGTCCCAGAGAACCAGCGTCACGGCGACACCGACCTCACCGGCTCGGGCAGTGCGGCCTGACCGGTGGAGATAAGCCTTGTGGTCCTCGGGCGGGTCGTAATGGACCACGACGTCGACTCCGTCGATATCGAGACCCCGGGCCGCTACATCGGTCGCGACGAGCGCCAAGAGCTTCCCGCTGGCGAAGTCCTCGAGCGCCTTCTCGCGCGCGGACTGGCGTAGGTCACCATGGATGGCAGCAGCGCGCACGCCTTCGCGCCGTAGGTCGTCAACGAGCCGGTCGGCGCCCCGCTTGGTCCGGCAGAAGCACAACGCTTTGGTCGCGCCCGAAACGATGGCGGCACACACCTTGGCTTTGTCGAGCTGGTGCACTTTCAAGAATCGGTGCTCCATCTCATCGACCGTGACCTGCTTTGCCTGCACCTGGTGCAGCACGGGGTCCCGCAGGTGTCGCCGGACGACCTGGTCGACTGCCGAGTCGAGAGTCGCCGAGAACAGCAACGTCTGGCGCTCAACCGGCATGAGCCTGAGCAGCCATTCGACCTGGGGCAAGAAGCCCATGTCTGCCATACGGTCCGCCTCGTCGACAACGAGGGTCGAGATCTTGCTGAGCCGGACCGCCTTGCGGTCCGCGAGGTCGATGAGCCGGCCCGGAGTAGCGACGACGATATCGGCGCCCTTGGCTAGCTGGCGGGTCTGGCGGTCGAGGTCGGTGCCGCCGTAGACGGCCAGAACCCGCCTGTTGACGGTCTTCGCGAGGATCTCGAGCACGTCGGCGACTTGGACCGCGAGCTCGCGCGTCGGCACGAGGACGAGCGACGTCGGTGCACCCGATCCGGCACGTGGAGTCCGCATGAGCATCGGCAGGCCGAAGGCGAGCGTCTTACCCGAGCCGGTCTTAGCCTTGCCGCACACGTCCCGACCGGCCAAGGCGTCTTGGATCGTAAGTTCCTGTACAGGAAAGGGGCGCCTGATGCCCTGTCTTTCAAGCGCCTCGACCAGTTCGGGCGCAACACCGAGACCCGCGAATGTGGTCCCGATTTCCGTATCCGTCGTCATGTACTTCCTCGCTGTCTCCGACAAGGCTACTGGCGATACCCGCGTGCCAGGTTCACCAGCCGCAATGCGATCATGTAGGCATGACAAGACTGGTAAAGGGCGACGTCGCCCCTTTGTTCTCCCTACCCGATCAGGACGCTGTGATTGTCCGGCTAGGCGACTACGCGGGGCGCAAGGTGGTCGTCTACTTCTACCCGGCAGATGACACTCCCGGCTGTACAAAGGAGGCCTGTCAGTTCAGTGATCTCGTCGATGAGTATGCGGATTTGGGCGTTGAGGTCCTCGGCATCTCTCCCGATGGCGGTTCCAAACACCAGAGGTTCCGCGCGAAGTACGGGCTGCGGATCGTGCTGCTGAGCGATCCCGCACACGAGGTCATGGCTCTCTACGGCGCCTTCGGCCGAAAGACGCTCTACGGGCGCGAGACGGTGGGCGTCATCCGGTCGACCTTCCTCGTCGGTGAAGACGGGAGGATCGACCGTGCCTGGTACAACGTGCGGGCCGACGGTCACGCCGCAAAGGTGCTGGAGGCTCTCGTGGGCTGAAATAACCGCGGGCTACACGCCACTGCGAGCGCGGGTCCGAAGCACCAGGGCTGCGAGGAAAGACAAGAGCATTGCGCCGGCGGTGCCGACGGCTAGCGCGGCGGGCCCTCCGCCACCCAGCAGTCCCCGGGTCGCAATGGCCGCGTACGAAAGCCCGGCGGACCCTATGGCGACGCCGAGCACCCAGGCCAGGCTCCAGCGTTCGACTCCGCGGCGGCGCTCGACACCGCGGGCCCGAGCGAGAGACCGGTCGGCGAGCTCGGCAGCGCAGAACAAGATCGCTCCAGATATGGCGAACACGGTCGTGCGGTCGGCGGCAGTTTGTCCCAGCGCGCCGACGACGACGGCCGCGCCGACCAGTGCCAGGCCTGTGGCACTCGTGCGGTTGCGTGCCCGGGCGAACGGTGCGGTCAGAGCGACGGCAAAGGTGACGACCCCTGTGACGCCGGCCAGGGCCACCGTCGCTGTCCTGTTCTCGGTCGCGAGCGATATCGCCCAAGCGGCCACTGCTGAGATCCCGAAGATCGAAAGGGCCACTCCGGTGAATTGGGGACGCCGCCTCGAAAGTCTCATCTCGCGACGCGCCCGCGTGCGCGGCGCCGCCAGGCGGCGAGCGCTTGGAGGGGCGCTTCTAGCGACTCGCCGTCGTGCCATCCGACCACAGGAACACCGCGCCGCGCGAAGTTGTCACGCATCCCGACGCGTTCGAGCTCGATGAGCCTGGCGGCGAGACTGCCTGCCGGGGACCTGGTCTTCGATGGACGGCGACCGATCGTCTCGATGACGCCAAGGTCGACTCCTTTCGCACGGATGCTCGCAAGTGCGTTCATGATCCGGGGGTCCTCCAGGGGACTGATCGCGATGACGAGCCCGGTCGACGGGAGCGCGCGCGAGGGGATCGTCTCCGCGCTCTTCCACGCATAAGAGTGGTGCCACTGCGTCGCTGTGAGCGCAGCGACCAGGCGTTCGAGCTGGGCCCGTCCCATGGCAGGTTCAACCCAGTGAAGGGCGCCACCGAAGGCCACGAGCCCGACCCGATCGTGGCGCGCCAGGTACGCAGCTGCCAGACCGGACGCCGCACGCACCTGGCGCGCAAGTACGGCGGCTGAGAACGTGTCAACCAGCAGGATCACGTCGGTGCTGCGCTCAGGATGGCGAAGGTTGACGTATGGTTCGCCACGGCGCGCCGTGACTCGCCAATTCAGCCTGCCCGGGGTACCCGCAGAGTAAGGCCGTACTTCGGCGAACTCGATGCCGTCGCCGGGTCGGCGTGCCAGCCGGTCCCCCGCGGTGGCGCGGACCTCGCGTGCCCTCGCGAGCGTCCGTAGCGCCTCGGCCTTCGGCAGTGCCTCGAGCTGGAGAGTGTCGCCACCCTCGCCCGACCTCTCGAGAATCTTGAACAATCCCGGTACCTTTGCGGTGACTGGCCCGATCGAGAAACGGCCGTAGTGAGCCGCGGTTATCTGTATCTCGACCACGACGGGGGACCCCTCGTCCAGTCGGAGCGACCAGGCGGTAGGCCCTGTTGCGCTGAGACCGAGGGGTAGACCGAGCGCGATATCGCAGCGCCGTGTCGTCGCGGACGCCGAGAGTTCGAGAGTCATCGTCGCCTTACCGCCTTCGACGAGCCGGGGCGTGTCGAGGCAAAGACCGACCTCTGGCAGCGGAGCGACACGAGTCAGGATGCCTATGACGAGCGCGAAGCCGAAGGGCGCGGCGAGAGCGACGATGGCGGGGTCCCCGAGGACGACCGCAGCCAGCAATCCGATACCGGTCAGGACCGCGTACGCGACTACCTTCGGAGTGGCTGCCGGTTGGCTCACTGGTCGTCGGCAACTGGCACGGGCACCGAGTCGAGGCATTGGAAAACGAGGTCCTCGGGTCGGCTGCCACGCAGCCACAGGTCGGGCAGGAGTGTCAGCCGGTGGGCGAGACAAGCCACAGCGAGCGCTTTGATGTCGTCTGGCAATACGAAGTCTCGCCCTTGGAGAGCGGCGCGGGCCCTTGTGGACAGCAGCAGAGCGAGAGAGCCGCGGGGGCTCGCCCCGACCTCCACACCGGCGAGAGATCGTGTCGCCCGGACCACGTCGACCAGATACCGACCTACGGGCTCGCTCAGCTCGACGCGCTCCACCGCCTCGCGCAGGGACAAGACCGTGCGGGCGTCCGCGACCTGAGCAAGGTCGAGCTGTTCCTGCCCGCGTTCGGCGCGACGCCGGATCACGTCCCATTCCGCGTCGCGGTCGGGGTAGCCGACAGGGATACGGAGGAGGAACCGGTCGAGTTGTGCCTCGGGGAGCGGATAGGTGCCTTCGTACTCGATCGGGTTCTGGGTGGCCACGACCGCAAACGGAGAGGGGAGCAGGTGTGTGTTTCCGTCGACGGTCACCTGACCCTCCTGCATCGCCTCCAGAAGTGCTGATTGAGTCTTCGGCGGTGCGCGGTTGATCTCGTCGCCCAGCACGAGGTTTGCGAAGACCGGTCCGGGCCGGAACGTCAGCTCTCCGCGCCTCTGGTCGAAGACTCCCGATCCGGTGACGTCTGCGGGCATGAGGTCGGGTGTGAACTGGATTCGGGAGGTCTCCAGGCCGAGCACGCGCGCCAGGGACCGCACGATGAGGGTCTTGGCAAGTCCGGGCACGTCCTCCAAGAGCACGTGCCCTCCGGCCAGTACCCCGATCAGGACGAGCTCGATCGTCTCCCGTTTGCCGACGACGACGCGCTCGACCTCAGCGACGACGTCCTGAGCGATCCTCTCCACGTCACTGGAAGTGAAGGGTCTCGCCGATGTCTCCGGACGGTAGGTCACCTGTCGCTCCCGAGCGCCTCGAGCCGGTCAAGGAACAGGCGCACCCGGTTGAGGGGGACACCGGGCTTGAAACGATCCTCCGGCGGAGCGCCGTCAGGGTCAACGAGCGCGTAGGCGTCGGCTCCCAGCAACTGAACCGAGCGCTCCCTGTCGGACAGTGCCACACCTTGGCGGGCGAGGCACGACCCAGCGAGGGAGACCAGCCTGGGCCGGACCTGCGCGTAGAAGTCGCCGGCGGTTGAAGCCCCGAACCGGAGCGAGCTCTCGAGTGCTACGAACCCAGCCGCGCCGGCGTCGGTCGGCTCCTCGAAAGGGCGCCGCCGGCGCGGGCGCGCCGGCAAGCCGGCTTCGACCGCGGTCGAGAGGGCGATCGACCCTGCACCAAGCCCCAGCAGCCCGAGAGCTCCCGCCGCAGCGCGCTCGATCGCCCCCTGATCGGGTGCACCGACTCCGAGCGCGATGCCGAGAGCGATGGCGACGATCGCTGCCGTCGTGAAGAAGGTCGCCCAGAGCGCGCGCGTCAAGCGACGGCTCCCAA
>PLKG01000071.1 GCA_003140595.1 Acidimicrobiaceae bacterium
GGACTAGGTGGCGGCACTCCACACCAACTACTCTCGCCGATCTCGCCTGCCGCGCTACTTACTCCCGTCGTCGAGCGTCCAGCGAGGAACGACTTGATCTGGCGGGAGGTCCGCGGGCTTCTGGCCGTCGAGGAGGTACACGGCGTACTCGACGTCGTTGCGCAGCCTTTCTTTGTCTTTCGGCAGACCTGCGTTGGCGGAGTTGCAGAACTCATCGGCAAGTCCCCCAGTGCTACCTTTTAGCCAGTAATCATTGAGGCAACGGGTCAAGTTGGCTGCACCGTGCTGCGCATTGGTGTCCCAGCGGCCAGCGAAGAGCATCCACCAGACTTCGCTTGGGTCAACAATCGAGTTGTCCAAGAAGCCTGCGGCATAGAAGTTGATCCACTTGCTGCCGGTCCAGCCATAGCCGATCAGGTTGCCCGAACTGCTCTTGTCCAATGAGCTGCCCAAGACACCGTCGAGGAGCTTGTCTTGCTTGTAGATCATCATGTTCGTCCTCTGGATGCGCTCAAGGTTGTAGTAAACCTCCTCTGGGGAGCGCGTCGGCCGGGCAAGCGACTTGACCAGATAAAGCTCGATAGCCAGCGCTAGCTTGGCATCGACTGAGTTCTCGAATGAGAAGTAGTTCAAGGCACCGATGGTTGCCCTCAGATTGGGGTTCTGATTTGTCAGGCACGCACTGATGAACACGAGGCTCTTTCCGAAGCTCGTGTGCTGGTTCACTGTCAACCAGGACCAGAACCACGGTGTGAGCATGACTTTGTATGTACATCCTGCAGAGGGCAAGAAGGAGCAGTCCTCCTCGCTCATTAGGAAAGTTGCGGGGTCCAGGCCTTTGGCGCCGTAGTCGACGAGCGATTTGAGGCCCTCGTCGATCAAATGTTGGCGCTCCACAAGTGTGGCGGCCTCGGCGGCGCTCAGGCCGTTCAGTCCCTGGGCTTGTACCGTTTCACCCGTCACCAAATCCCCCTCTTTGTTGCCGTGTGTGGAGAACAGGACGTAGCCCGGGCCCGGTTTGAGCGCATCCACGATCTCCTTTACTGACGCGGCACCCAGGAGTTCGGTGACCTTGTACCCGCGGCTTTCCAGCGTGCTCGCCATGGTGTGAAGGTCGCTCGTCGACTCGAGCGAGGTGTGCGCGGGCCAGGGCAGCACGGTGTAGGTGAAGGGGGAGATCAGAACAGCGGTCTTGTTCGTGGGGTCGTACTGGCCGTCGGGGTGGACCGTGGGGTCCAGGTTGACTCGTGGGTCGGACTCCAAAGGGCTGGTCCCAAGCTCGGAACTCCCCGATTCGCCGGCCCAGGAGTAGAGATTGATATTCACCGGAGGACCATCTTTGAACGAGATCCTTAAGTCCGTGTCCAGGTTCTCCACGCTCGTGATGCAGTCGCCCCCGCCTGCGCTGCACGCGCCGGGACCGCCCGACGACCCGGTCACGAGCCGGGGTCTGCCGTCCCTTGCCTTCGCGCGCCGCGAAAGAGCGGTTGCGCCGGTCGAGCCAGCTGCCACCCAGGCCTGAGCGTATGCATAAGCGAACCCGGAGGCCTCTTCCAGGGTCGGGTTGCCCGAGGCATTATTCCCCTCCGCGTTGAAGATAGCGAACACTCCCGCGTCGAGGGCGAGCGGTTCCTGCTTCCAAAGCGAGGTCCCGGTCTTCGCGGACGCGACCTGGAACGGCATGGTCACTTCGGTCTTCGCCATGGAAAGGGCAAAGGTTGCGCTCACGTTGACATCAGGCGTGTGAAACCGGACGGACAGTCGACCCGCGTGATACGAGTAGCTGCCTTGGTCGCCCAGGCACTCGGTAGCGTCGGCCGAGTACATGAACGCGACGCCATCGGCGGAGAACAGAAGGGTGACCGCTGCGCCCTTGTTGGGCGCCCATCCGCTGGAATCGTGTACCAGTGAATAGCCGTACCGGACCAGTGGGCTCGTCTCGACGCTGCTCGCCGCCGCCCGAACTTGCTCCTGGTGCGCTGGTCGGACGACCGGGCCGGCGACGACTGTCGCGCCGTGCACGGCAGGCCCGACAGCGGACCCTAGAAGTACAAGAGCGATGCCGCACACCATGCCACTTCTCAATCGACCGCCCGCGCGTCTGCCTACAGCCACGGCACCACGTTCGGATATCTCCACAGCCGCCTCCTATCTCTATCGAACCTGTCTCTTATCACAACTAGGACCTCGAGGTCGTGTCAATCTGCGGTTCCCTGCGGTTCGCTTATCCACCTAGCCCGGCGGGAAGACCGGCCGACAGCATGCACCGCGATCAAAGCCCATGAACGTCAGACGAATTAGCGCCGTATGAAGGGGTCTGGGCTCTAAGGACCGCCATGGAGCACCGCGCAGTGACGTCGCCCGTCTCCGACTCTCTCGCTAACCCCTGTCCGACCCATTCTTGTTCAGACTCAGGTGAATCCCGATGGAACGGGCACCGCCCTCCGCCTCGTGCATTGGTCCGAACTCGGCGTTGGATGTCTTGACGGCCCGGATCGCGCGAGTCACCTCAGCCTCGCCACTGGTCCTGGCGAGGGTTTCGGCACCGTCTTCCTGCTGGCTCAGTCCCGCGACAAAGTGGCATCGGTCCTTATCGTCTGGTGTCGGCGGCCGTTGCCCGCCCTGGACCAGAACAGCTAGCAGCATCGCCGACGTCGCGACCTCACAGCCGATTCGGCTCTCGGTTTGGGCCAGCGTGAGCAGCCTGTCCGCCACCTGTTCCAGCTGTTCGGAAAACAACCTGTTGGCATCGAACCAGTGTGTGACGTCCGCACATCGCATGCCTCACGATGACCCTTCGAAGGCGCGAACTGAAGGCCTCGGTCAGCTCGGCCGCCGGAACGTCTCCCGAGCGGCGCGACAACCGGGATTCACCACTTCGGCTCGGGCCTCAAAGCGCTCCCTCCAAGCATGAGAGCGAAAGCGCGCCACCCGACAGAAGAGGTACATCGACATCTTCAAGTACCGCGGGGAACGTGCCACAGATCCGAGCGGCGGACTGCTACTTCTCGCCCCTCTCAGCCGCCGTCGGTCTTCGGCCCCGCGACGATTCTGTGGCCGATGACCTCCTGTCGCCACTGGGTGCATCTGGTCAGCCGATCGTGGCGCTCTCTTTCGAGTGGAGGTACACGGACCAGCCAAGGTACTTGACGAACGCTTCAGCAATGATCGGCGCCACTCTTGCCTGGGCGAGAGCAACGTGATGCTCGAAGCCGTCCTCACAGATGCGCGCCAGGAGCTCCTGCAAACGAGGGATACGCACCACCCCGTAACCACCGAAGGTGTCCAACGCGTCGTTCGTGAACTCCCCTTCTCCCATGTAGGCACATAGTCGACCTGCTGTGTCATCTGTAGACATGCGCAAGTACGTAAACGGGTTCGGCTTTACTCGACCAACGATCGTGCCAAAGGCTTTCTCGGTGCCGAACGTGTTGGCGAGAATCGCGCTGGCCTCCATACGCGGCCTCTCATCGACCATAATGCTCTTCGGCAAATTAGAGCAATGGAAGACCACCGCTTTGTTCGGGTCGTCACCATAGTTGTTGTTCCAGTCAACCAAAGCCGCAGGACTTCCAGAGGCGAGGACCAGCGCCAGCATGCTAAGCGAACCGGTGACGTCCGCCTCGCACGCGGCCGGCAGAAGGCCATCGCTCGCCATGCTCATGACCGTGCAGGGAACTACGCCGAAGTTCTCCTGCATTGAGCTCCAACATTGAATCGAGATTGCGTCGAGCTGGTTGGCCACCCGCCACTGGTCAATCACGACGCCGAGCTTGGCCATCTTCGTTACCGAGGCCTCGGGAACACTCCGACAGTTGCAGTAGCCCTCGATCGCCTGCCGCTTCGCCTCGACAGCCATGTCGTCCCCATCGATGCGATCGATCCGGCCGAACACGTCTGAAAGGTCGAGGGTCTCGACACTGATGCCGGCTTGCTCTAACAACTTTTCGCTGAAGCGCACCGTTGTGAAGTTGGCCGGACGAGCGCCGATGAGTCCGACGCGGGCGCGGCGAAGCCCGCGTACGACCCTGCACATGGCCGCAAAAGCACTCAAGTCATCCCTGAAGGCGGCGCTCCCGGGGTCGGAGGTGTGCTGCGTCGTCAGCGAGTAATGGATGCCGTACTGACGTAAGTTGTTGCAGACGCTCATCTTGCCGCAGAAGCTGTCGCGACGCTGGTCGATACTCATGTGTGCAGGATCGTCGGGAAAGGCGTGCACGAGTACCGGCACATCGAGAGTAGAGAATCGTATGGCATTCGCGACTGCGCGCTCATCGCCGAAGTTCGGCAGCGTTACCAATATTCCGTCTATCTGGTCCCGATGCTGCTTGAACACCTCGGCACACAACCGGGATTCCTCCAGTGACTCGATCGCACCATAACTGGTGGCACTCACATCCGGAATGATTGCCTGGATGCCCGCCTTTTCCAGAGCCTGAAGAGTGGTCTCACGACCCTCCGCGGCGAGATGGTGTGGGAAGAACCCTCGATTACCGACGATCACACCGAGGGTGATCGGACGAGCCAGCAGCGAGAGATCGGACTGCGGGCTGGCATACGACACAGGAACACTAACCATTAGGCCCTCCTCATGGGCAATCCACCAATCTGTCACGGCCCAGAAAGGTGACAGGTACGCGAGTTCGACTCTACTAGGGCATGAAGAGGACCCTCTTTGCTGGGATCGGGGGCAATGTAGCCGTTCGCGCGATCCTTGAGCGCCATTTGCATCTACTTCCGATCTTTTCCGCGGCTGAGGCCGTAACACGCCGTTGGCACCGGGCTGCACCGCTCAAGAGCCATTTGGAGCGCCGTTAGCCGGAATCTCGGCCTCGACCCGAGACGTACAAGGTCATGCGGGTCGGCACCGTGCGACCTCGGGAGTCTTGCGGGCCACGGAAAGCTCTTTCGCAAGTCTCACTAGGTCCGAGTGCACAGGTGTGGAGAGGCACGTTCAGCGGCGCGCAACTGGTCATGAACGATCTCGCCGAACATCTGACGCCGTCAAGTCCCTTGGATTGGCTCGACCCGTCGCGTCACTCGTTGTCTGCCTCGATCGCAGCTGCGCGGTCACGTCACGGCCGTTGGCGATCTCTTCGCCCCAGTGACCACGTGCGCAGGTCTCCGGCCTAGAGACCCACTCGAAGGCAATCGAGCTCATCATGGAGCATTCGAATGGCGAGTTTGCCCCTGGAAAAGCCTGAGCGTCTCAGACGACTCCGTCAAGACAGGGCGGATGACGCCCTAAGTGCTTCGGGCGGGTCCCGCGGGCCAAC
>PLKG01000007.1 GCA_003140595.1 Acidimicrobiaceae bacterium
TCTAATCTTGCACCCAGCATAAACACAGGAAACGCGCTTAGCCTCCAATGGGCGCCACCCCCCGGCGCGCAAAGGAGCGTTACGTGTTCTCGCTTGGCTACGCCTGGAACGAGCTTCGCCGCCGCTGGGGACGGACCCTCGTGACCGCTTTCGGACTTGCTGCAGGAGTCGGCCTCGTAATGGGCATCATCGGAGTCTCCCAGGGACTTTCCGACGCCCAGAACAGCGTTCTCTCCCCGCTCGGCTCCGTCGGGACCGACATCATCGTGACCCGCACCGTCGCAGCGACCACCTCTCAGACCACCACGACGACGACCGCCCCGTCCTTCCGCGGCGGTAGTGGCGGCACCTTCCCGGGCGGCGCCGGTGGTGGGGGTGGGGGTGGGGGTGGCTTCACGGGAGGCCCCGGCGGGGGCTTCTTCGCGAGCGGCGTCGCGGGTGCCGGAACCGCCGCAAGCTCGCAGGCCGCGACCCTGCTCAACAACAACGCCTCGGTGATCACGGACCTAGCCAAGCTCGGCAAGCCCGGGACCAAGTTCACGCACGATTTCTTCGTGCCCGGCACGCTCATCACCTTCCCTTCTGTGGCGATCAGTGACGTCGCGAAGATTCCCGACGTGACCTCAGCCGTCGGGGCTCTTTCGCTCGAGGCCCTGCACGAGAGCGGCACCGTCCCGGTGATCACCGACACCTACAAGACAGGCGGCCAGACGATCTCGACGACCGTGAAGCCGCCCACGCTCACTGCGGCCCAGACCGCGGCAGAGCGATCCTGTATCACCAAGCTCCTGCAGAAGACCTTCGGAAGTAGCGGTGCCACGCCTCCCGCCGGCGGGTTCACCGGTGGCCGGACCAGGTCTGGTTCCGGCGGCACCAACTTCGGAGGTTTCGGGTCGAACCCGGCGTTCCAGAAGTGTCTCACCCCGGCCCAGATCAGCTACCAGCAGAAGGTCACCGTGCCTGAGGAGACCATCACCCGGGTCCTCAACGCCCCGACGACCAACACCGCCACCTCCAGCTACCTCGTCGCAGGCGTGGACCCCACTAATCAGACCACCGGAATCGTCACCAAGTCCCAGCTCGTCTCAGGCACGTGGTTCACGGCCAATCCTGCTGACGAGGTTCTTGTCTACACGAGCTACGCCACGACGAAGGGTCTCAAGGTCGGCGGTACGCTCACGATCAACTCGAAGGCCTACAAGATCGTCGGCCTCGTGTCGCCGACGCTGACCGGCAACGTCGCGGACGTCTACTTCCCGCTGTCCACGATGCAGAGCCTGGCCTCGGCTCCGAAGTACGTCAACGAGGTGCTGGTGTCGGTCAAGAACGCCTCGGAGGTCGCTGCGGTCACCAAGGCGATCAAGGCCGAGCTCCCGGGCGCCACGGTGCTCACCTCCAAGTCCCTCGCCGACTCGGTGAGCGGCAGCCTCAACAACGCCCACAAGCTCGCCAACGACCTCGGCGGCGTGCTCGCCATCATCGTGCTGTTGGCGGCGTTCCTGATCGCCGGCCTGCTCACGCTCTCGAGCGTCGCGAAGCGCGTGCGTGAGATCGGCTCGCTCCGGGCGATCGGCTGGTCGCGCGGCGAGGTCGTGCGCCAGGTCATGGCAGAGACGATCGGTATCGGGATAATCGGCGGGTTGATAGGGGTGGCGATCGGGGCCGGAGTCTGCGCGGTCATAGCCGCCATAGGTCCCGGCCTGTCGGTGACCTCGACGGGCCTCGCGGTGGGGGCCTCGACCCTGGGCAGCCTGGTTGGCCAGTCGACCACGGGCACCGTGACCTCGATCGTGCACCTGACGGCGCCGATCCACTTCACCACGATCCTGATCGCCTTCGCCGGGGCGCTCGTCGGTGGTCTCATCGCAGGTGCCATCGGCGGCTGGCGTGCAGCGCGGCTCGCCCCCGCCTCAGCCCTCAGAGACCTCGGCTGATGGCCGGGGCACCTGGAACGAAGACCGGAAAGGACGGCAAGACGATGGTGGAGACAGCAGGGACCGAGACCGCAGAGGTGTCCCCCGGACGATCTGCCGGCACCCCCCTCTACGAGTTGTCGCACCTAGAACGGACCTTCGCCAAGGGCGGTGTATCGGTCAAGGCTGTTCGCGGGGTCGACCTCGTCATCAAGACGGGAGACATGGTCTCGCTGGAGGGACCGAGCGGGTCGGGCAAGACCACGCTCCTGCAACTGCTCGGCGCCCTCGACAGCCCGACCGGCGGCACGATCCGCTTTGAGGGTCGCGACCTCGGCGGGCTCAGCGACCGGGAGCTGACCAAGATCCGCGCAGAGGAGATCGGGTTCGTCTTCCAGCACTTCAACCTCATCCCGACACTCACAGCCGAGGAGAACGTCGCAATCGCGATGTTCCCGAACCACGTCCGCTCCCATCAACGGCTCGAGCGTGCCAAGGACTTGTTGAACCAGGTGGGACTTGGACCGAGGCTGGGCCATCTTCCGTCGCGGCTGTCCGGGGGCGAGCAGCAGCGCGTCGCGATCGCCCGGGCGCTCGCAAACAGCCCGAGTGTCATCATCGCCGACGAGCCGACCGGCAACCTCGACTCCGACACGGCGAAGGAAGTCATGGCGACACTGAACGCACTGCGCGAGAGCGCCGGGGTGACGATCGTCATCGC